>JBJTPO010000167.1:0-2954 GCA_046075145.1 Planctomycetota bacterium | reverse complement strand
CCTCGGCCCGGTGATGAACAGCGTGCTCGGACTCGTGGGCGGCGGGCTCGGCGGCAAGGTGCTGCCGATGCTGGTTCCGGCCCTCGCGGGCCTGGTCGGTGGCGGTGAGAACCTCGTCGGCACGGGCGGGCTGTCGGCGATCGTGGGCGCGCTGCTGCCCCTGATCGTGAGCTTCCTCAAGAAGCCGGCGGTCGCAGCCTAAGCTCCGCTGCCCGTCACGCGACGCCGGGGCCATCATGGCCCTCGAAACACCGGCCGAGGGGATCCCACCCCCTCGGCCGGCTCGCGTTTTTTCCCGGCGCTTTCAGCGTGTGGCGGCCGTCTCGGGGAAACGTTCCTGGATCGGCTGCACGGCGAGCGGCTCCGCGCGAATCCCCTCCATCGCCCGCACGCACGCCTCCGCCGCCGGCAGCGTGGTGATGCAGGGCACGCCGTAGAGCACGCTCGCCGCCCGGATCCGCCCTTCGTCGGTGCGGGCCCCCTTGCCCCGGGGCGTGTTGAAGATCAGCTGCACGCGGCCGTCGATCAGATGGTCGAGCAGGTTGGGGTGGCCCTCCTGCAGTTTCTTGACCACCTCCACCTCGATCCCGGCCGCGGCCAGCGTGCGGGCCGTGCCCGCGGTCGCCATCAACTCGAAGCCCAGCGCTGCGAGCCGTCGCGCCAGCCCCACCATCTGCTCCTTGGCCTGCTCGCTGGCCACGCTGAGGAAGATCCGCCCCTTCTCCGGGAGCAGGATGCCGGCGGCCACCTGGCTCTTGGCAAAGGCGATCGCGAAACTCTCGCTCACCCCCATCACCTCGCCGGTGCTCCGCATCTCGGGACCCAGCGCGATGTCCACGCCGGCGAACTTCACGAATGGGAACACGCTCTCCTTGACGCTCACATGCGCCGGCTCGGGATCGGCTGTGACGCCCTGCTCGGCGAGGCTCGTGCCGGCCATCACCTTCACGGCCACCTTGGCCACGGGCAGCCCCGTGGCCTTGGCAACGAACGGCACGGTCCGGCTGGCCCGCGGATTGACCTCGATCACGTAGAGGGTGGGCTTGGTTGCCCCGTCGGCGTCCGACTCCTTTTTGACGGCGAACTGCACGTTCATCAGGCCGACCACGCCGAGGCTCCGGGCGAGGCCCGCCGCCGCGTCCTTGATCTCCCCGATCACCTCCACCGAGAGGCTATGGGGCGGGATGCAGCAGGCCGAGTCACCAGAGTGCACGCCGGCCTCCTCGATGTGTTCCATCACCCCGGAGACGATCACGTCGCGGCCGTCGCAGATGCAGTCCACGTCAACCTCGATCGCATCCTCGAGAAACCGGTCGATCAAGACTGGTTGCCCCTGGGCTACGGCGAAGGCCTCGGCCACGTATCGCTCGAACTGGGCATGGTCGTAGCAGATCTCCATCGCCCGCCCGCCGAGCACGAAGCTCGGGCGTACGAGGCTCGGAAACCCTATCCGGGCCACCTCGCGGCGGGCCTGCTCCAGCGTCTTGGCGATTCCGCTGTCGGGCTGCCGCAGGCCGAGCCGATCCAGGAGGTCGCGAAACTTCTCCCGGTCTTCCGCCATCTCGATCGTGTCCACCGAGGTGCCGATGATCGGCAGCCCCGCGGCGTGCAGGGCGCGGGCCAGGTTGAGCGGCGTCTGCCCGCCGAGTTGCACGATCACCCCGTCGGGACAGACACGATCGGCGATGTTGAGCACGTCCTCGCAGGTCAAGGGCTCGAAGAACAGCATGTCGCTCGTGTCGTAGTCGGTGCTCACCGTCTCGGGGTTCGAGTTGACCATCACGCTCTCGATGCCCAGCTCGCGAAGGGCGAAGCTCGCGTGGCAGCAGCAGTAGTCGAACTCGATCCCCTGGCCGATCCGGTTGGGCCCGCCGCCGAGGATCATCACCCGCTTCCGCCCCGGCTCCTTGGGCCGCGTCTCGTCTTCCTCCTCCCACGAGGAGTAGTAGTAAGGCGTCTGGGCCTCGAACTCGGCGGCACAGGTGTCGACCGCCTTGTAGGCCGCCACGATCCCCCGCCGCTTTCGCTCGGCCCGCACCTCCATCTCCGAGGAGCCCAGGAGCGTGGCCAGTTGCCGGTCCGTGTAGCCCGCCTGCTTTGCGGCCCGAAGCAGCCCGTCGTCGATCGCGGCCAGCGAGCCGAGCGTCTTGAGCAGGCTCTCGAACTCCACGAGCTGGGCCAGCTGGTCGAGGAACCAGCGGTCGATGGCCGTGATCTCGTGGATCTCGTCCACCGTCATCCCGGCCAGCAGGGCATACCGCAGATACCAGACCCGGTCGGGGTCGGGCGTGGCGATCTTGGCCCGGATGTCGTCGGGGCCGGGCTCGGCCGGGGTGCCCCACAGATCCTTGCCGTCGCAGCCGAAGCCGAAGGCTCCCACCTCCAGGCCGCGGAGCGCCTTCTGAAACGCCTCCTTGAAGGTCCGGCCGATCGCCATCGTCTCGCCGACGCTCTTCATCTGCGTGGTCAGCCGCGGGTCGGCCTCGGGAAACTTCTCGAAGGCGAACCGCGGCACCTTGACCACAACGTAGTCGATCGCCGGCTCGAAGCAGGCCTTCGTCTTGCGGGTGATGTCGTTGGGCAACTCGTGAAGCCGCCAGCCGACGGCGAGCTTCGCCGCGATCTTGGCGATCGGAAAGCCCGTGGCCTTGCTCGCCAGCGCCGACGAGCGGCTCACCCGCGGGTTCATCTCGATCACGATCATGCGGCCCGTGCCCGGGTGGACGGCGAACTGGATGTTGGAGCCGCCGGTCTCGACGCCCACCGCGCGGATCACGGCGAAGCTGGCGTCGCGCATCCGTTGATACTGCCTGTCGGTCAGCGTCATGGCGGGAGCCACGGTGATCGAGTCGCCGGTGTGCGCGCCGCAGGGGTCGAAGTTCTCAATCGAGCAGATCACGACGGCGTTGGCGTCGGCGTCGCGCATCACCTCCATCTCGTATTCCTTCCAGCCG
>JBJTPO010000166.1:0-1021 GCA_046075145.1 Planctomycetota bacterium | reverse complement strand
TCGCCAACCTGGCCTTCGTGCCGGCCGCCACCTGGCGCCGGCTGCTCGCCGACCCGCTTCGCGTCCCCCGACCTTCATCCCGAACGGACCTCGCATGATCGACACGCTCGCCGTCGTCGGCGCCACCGGCGCCGTCGGCCGGATCATCGTCGAATTGCTGCTCGAGCGGCAGTTCCCCGCCCGCAGGCTCAAGCTGCTGGCCTCCGCCCGCTCGGCCGGCCGCCCCTTCGAGGTGAAGGGGACCGTGCTCGAGGTTGAGGAACTCACGCCCGACTCGTTCGCCGGCGTGGACATTGCGATCGGCAGCACCCCCGACGAGGTGGCGGCCGAGTTCGTCCCCTGGGCGGTCGAGCGGGGCACCGTCGTGGTCGACGAGAGCGCCTTCTTCAGGATGCGGGCCGACGTGCCGCTGGTAATCCCCGAGGTCAATGCCCAGGCGCTCGCCGGCCACCGCGGGATCATCGCCAGCCCCAACTGCTCGACCACGCAGATGGTGATGGTCATGAAGCCGATCCACGACGCGGCCCGGATCAAGCGGGTGGTGGCGAGCACCTACCAAGCCGTGAGCGGCGCGGGGCTCGCGGCTACCGACGAACTGCGGCAGGGGGCGGCCGCCTGGCTGACCGGCGACGAGGCTCCACGGAAGGTTTTCCCGCATCCCATTGCCGCAAACCTGATCCCGCAGATCGGCTCGCCCAAGGAGGGCGGCTCCACCAGCGAGGAGCTGAAGATGGTGCACGAGACCAGGAAGATCATGGGCGACGATTCGATCGGTGTCTGCGTGACCTGCGTCCGCGTGCCGGTGGCCAACGGCCACAGCGAGTCGCTCGTGATCGAGACCGAGCGGAAGCTCTCCGCCGCCGAGGCCCGCCGGCTCCTCGCCGCGGCGCCGGGCGTGGTCGTGGAAGACGACCTCGCCGCCAAGCGCTACCCGATGCCCAAGGCCTGCAGCGGCCGCGACGAGGTGTTCGTGGGGCGGATCCGTGAGGACGACTCGGTGCCCGCCGGGATCGCGTTGTGG
>JBJTPO010000165.1:0-4775 GCA_046075145.1 Planctomycetota bacterium | reverse complement strand
GAGCCATTTTGAGATCGCGTTGCCTGCCGCGCCGGCCGTGGTTGATGTGCAGCTCGACGGTTCGTCCGTGCCGTTCTTGGCCCGCGACGACGGCCGCCTCGTGATCGACATCGCGGCGCCCGGCGGAGGCAGCCGGCTGGTCGAGGTGCGGACCACGTTCCCCTGGGGCGGCACGTTCGCCGGGCTCGGGCTGCCCTGGCCGTTGCCGCTCGCCGCGCCCCGTTTCGCGGCCGACGTGCTCGAGCGGCAGTTCGCCTGGGAGGTGGCGGTCCTCCCTGACGATCACCTGCTCGGCCTCCCGGCACGCTGGACGAGCCAGCAGCGGTGGAACCGGACGGGGCTCGGCTGGCGTCGTGATCCCATGGTCACGACGGCCGAACTCGCCGCTTGGATCGCCGCCACGCTCGGTCGCCCGGCGGTCACGGTGTCGGCCACCGCCCCTCAGCAGGACCGCCGGTTCGTCTACGCGGGCATCGGTCCGCCCGGCGAGGCCACCGCCTGGGTAGTGCCGACCTGGTCGATCGTGCTCGCGGCCTCGGGGGCGGTGCTGGCGATCGGGCTGGGCATGGTCTACCGCATCGCGTGGCGCCGGCCCGCGGTGGTGCTCGGCCTGGCGGCGGCCGCGGCGCTGCTCGCCCTCGCCCTGCCGGAAACCGCCGCGCTCGTCGGTCAGGCGGCGGTTCCCGGCGCCCTGCTGGCGACGCTCGCCGCGGCGCTGCGGTGGCTCACGCAGCGGCGGCCCGCTCCACGGGCTGTCTGGCCGCCGTCGGGTCAGGCCAGTTCACTGACGCGTTCGACGCCGCCCACCGTGTCGCTGATCGTCGCGCCCGCGACGGACTCGGCGTCGGCCGCGGGCGCGGGGAGGGACGCGTCATGACGCGCGGGTCGGCCTGGGCCCAGCTGGCGGCGGCGGCGGCGCTGTTGACGACGCTCTCGGCCGCAGCGGAGGATCTCGGCTTCGTGCGGGTGAACGTGCCGCCGGGAGGGCTGCGGCAGGTGCCGCTCGACGGCGGTCGCTATGTGCCGATGCCGTTGGCCGAGTTCGAGGATGCCGTGGCGCGGCAGGGAGCCGCCGGCCGCTCGCCGCGGCACCCGGTGGCCGTCGAGGCCCGCTACACGCTGGCGCCCGACGCCGCCGGCCGGCTCGCGGGAACCCTCGAGTTCGACCTGGCCGCGGACGACGCCTGGCTGCCGAGCTTGCTGCCGTTGGGCAACGTTACGGCCGCCGCGGGCACGATCCGGACCGCCGCTGGGACGGGTGAGGCGAGCATCTTCTGCTTGCCCGACGGAGAGAGTGCGGTGCGGACTCCCGGACCCGGCCGGTATGCCTGCACCATCCGCCTGCCCGCCGCGGCGGGCGACGTGTTGGTGAGGCTGCCGCTTGTGCCGGCGCTGGTCACCACCGTCGTCATCGACCTGCCCGCAGCCGTGCGGCCGATCGTGACGGGCAGCGCGGCCGCCGCGGCCTCCGTCGAACCGCATGGGGATCGGCCCGGCTCATGGCGGATCGTGCGTGGGCCGGTGGGGCCGGGCGGCGTGCTGCCGCTCATGCTCTGGGACGGCCGCCGCCTGCCCGCACCGCTCGCGGCGTGGAATGCCGTCGCCGTCACCGGTCGGCAGGCGGAGGTGGTCGTCAGGATCGAGCCGGCTGCGGCCTGGACGCCCGACCGCTTCGAACTCTCCGCGCCGGCCGCGATGCGGGTCATCAACGCGACGACCGCCGACGGCGGGCAGGCCATCCCCTGGACCCGCATGGGCGACGCGCTCGTGATCACGCCGCCGGATCGCCTCGTAGGGGGCCGTACCGGCATCGTCGTGACGGCCGTGGTGCCGATCGCGCTCGAGGAGCCCACACCGCTGCCCGTGCTCCAGCCAGCCAGCGGCCGGTGGGGCGGCGGAGGGGTGCGACTGGCCGTCGATCCGGCCTTGGCCGTGCACCGGATGGAACTGGTCGAGTGCCTCGCCGTCGCCGCGGCGATCGGGGATCGGTGGCCCGTGCCCGCCCGCGCCGTGGTGCCGGCTGCAGCGGGCCTCGAACCCGCGCTGATGCATCTCGAGCACCAGTCGCCTGCCGCCCGGGCCCGCGTCGTGCTGGGGCCGCGTGAGGCAACGCTCGACGCGGCCCGGGTCACGACGGTCGACATCTCACCGGGCACGGTGCTCGGGCGGACGACCGCCGAGGTCCGCGTGATCGCAGGGCAGGTCTTCGACATCACGGCCGACGTCGGCCGCGGCTGGTTCATCGACTCCGTCGAGGCGATCGACGCCCCGCGCGGCCGCGACGGCGAGCCGGCCGCCACCCCGGGCCGGCCGCTCGAATGGCGGCTCGTCCGCTCGCCGCAGGGCAGCGAGTTGCGAATCGGGTTCACCGAGGCGGCCACGCCCCGGCGGGGCGTCAGCCTGCGGATCGCCGGCCACCGCTCGGGCCTGCCGCTGGGAGCCGAGTTTTCCAGCGACGACATCGACATGGTGCGGTTCCCGGGCGAACAGGCGATGCTGGAGTTTCAGGTGGGGCCGACGGCGGTGCTCGAGTCACCGGGCGGTCCGCTGGGGCTCGATCCGCTTCCTGAACGGCTCGCTCCGCTCTCGGGCCTCGCGTCGCCCCGGGCCCGCATCGCCGCCGGCGACCGCGCGCCGGCGGTCCGCGCGCGGCTGGTTCGTCGTCGGCCGCCTGTCCAGGCCGAGGTCGGCGTGGAACTCGTGACCCGTGATGAACGGTTGGCCGAGACCTTCACCTTCTCCTGCCGGCCTGTCGCCGGCGAACTCGACGCCGTGGTGGTGCACTTCTCGGAGCCGATGGGCTCCGGGCTCGAGTGGTCGATGGCCGACCCGCTGGCCGGTTCGCTCTCCGCGCAGCCGCTCGATCCCGGGGATGCCACGCGGGGTGACCTGCGGGTCGAGGAGGCGGTGGCGGAATCGTGGCTGGTGGAACTCCGGCCCGCCACGGCGGCGGGCGTCCGGTTTCGCGCCGCCCGCACCGTGCCGCTCGAGGCGGCGGTGCCCGTGCCCTTGGCATGGGTCGAGGCCGCGGAGAACCAGGGCGGAACGATCGTGATCCGAGGCGAGGCCGGGGAGCGTCCCGAGATCGACAACCGGCGGCTCTGCGAACTTCCACCCGGCGCGGAGGCCGCAGCCGGCGCGATCGAACTTGCCTATGGTGCGCCGCGGACGATCGCCGGCGGGGGGCCGGCCGCGGAAGTGCTGCCGCCTGCGGATGCCGCTGCCGCGCGGGCCTGGGCCTGGAGGCAGTCGACGGTCTGCTGGTGCTACGAGTCGGGCGGTCTGGCGTGGGAGACGACCTTCGACGTGGAGAACCTGGGTCGGGAGAGCGTCACGCTCGCCCTGCCCACCGGCCTGCGGGTCGAGCGGGTGACCGTCGCGGACGAACCCATCGCCGCGGCGCTGGTCGGTTCCGACGCAAACACGCTGGCGATCCCGCTGCCCAGCCGCACCGGCCGGCTCAGGATCGTGGTTCGGGGCGTGGGTGGCGGCGATGAGCGGCCGGGCTGGTGGCGGATCGGCGACATCGCCTGCGGGATCGACGTGCCCGTGCTCGAGCGGGATGCGCGGCTGATGCTGCCGCCCGGACTGGTCACGACCGGGGAAACGGATGGTCGCGGTCCACTCGCCCGGCTTTTCGGAGTCGGCCGTCACGCGTCCGCTGAACCGTCCACCGAGCGAGGCTTTCGCGGCGTTCCACTGGCCGACATCGCTCCGGTCGGCACCGGCGTCGTCGTGATCCTCCGGCCGTGGATCTGGTCGCTGGCCGTCGCGGCCGGCTGCGGGGCGCTGCTGTTGTCGTGGGCGCTCGCCCGGCGGAACGGTCCAGCCGCGCTCGCCGCCTGCGGCCTGGCGGCGGTGGTCGCCCTGTGGTGCGGCACTCCTTTTGACGCGGTGGCACGAGCGGCGCTCTGGGGCGCCATCGCCGGGGTCTGGGCGGCCGGCCGGCCCTGGGCCGGTCGCGCGTCGGCGGGAGTGGTCGCGGTCGCGGCCGTGATCTGGCTGGGCTGTCCGGCCGCAGGCTCGGCCGTGGCCGACGAGCGGCCGCCGCTGCGGGTGTTCGTGACGCCGGGCCCGGACGGGGGTACCGCGCTGGTACCCGAGCGGCTGTTTCGCCGCCTCGTCGAGACGACGGGGGGGCTGCCGTCGCTGCGGGTGCTCGGCACCGACACCACCGCCGCGGCCGGCGCCTGGCGGATCACGCTCGAACTCCAGGCCGATCCGGGCGGCATGCTCGTGCTCGATCAGGCCGGCACGGCCGCCACCTGGGTGCGGGTCGGCGACCACTCACATGGTCTCGTGGTCACGCTCGACGCGGAGGGCCGCGTGGCGCGGGTCGTGGCGGCGGAAGCGGGGCGGCATCGCCTCGAGTTGGAGTTGCTGCCGGGCACGACCCGGGCCGGCGACATCGAGTCGATGGTCGCCAGGCTGCCCGCCGCGCCGCGGGCGGTGCTGCGGATCGACGATCCCGGCGCCATCGGGGTGGCCGGCGGCTGGCAGTGCGATCAGGCGGGGCTCGATGGGGTTTGGTTGCCGGTCACCGGCGGCGGGCAGTTCGACCTTGCGGGGGCCGCGCTCGTGCGGCTGGTGAGGCCCCTGGACCCGAGCTTGAAGCTCGCGACGGGCCTGGCCGCTGCAGTCAGCTTCAACGACATCATCTGGCGGGCCGACGCATGCCGCGTGGTGGCCAACTTCGACGTGGGGGGGGAGGGAACGATCGTCCGGTCGCTCATCGTCCGGGCGGACCCCGCCGTCGAGCCAGTGGCGGCGGGCGG
>JBJTPO010000164.1:0-4064 GCA_046075145.1 Planctomycetota bacterium | reverse complement strand
GCCTTGAAGGCCTCGCGGCTCATCGGCTGGAGGGCGTAGTTGAACTTCTTCTGCGCGCCGATCGTGGAGACGGTCTCCTTCGAGATCGCCTTGCCGCACAGGCTGCCGGCCCCGTGGGCGGGGTAGACGAGCGTGGCGTCGGGAAGCTTCACGAGCTTGCCGACGCTCTCGTAGAGCATGTCGGCGAGCTCGTCGGCCGTCACGCCGACGCTCGCCAGCAGGTCGGGCCGCCCCACGTCGCCGATGAAGAGCGTGTCGCCGGTGAGTGCGGCCAGCGGCTCGGTGGCGCTCTTGGCGAGGTCGTAGACAAGGAGCGTGATTCCCTCGGGCGTGTGGCCCGGGGTCTCCATCACCTCGAGCCGCACGTCGCCGAACTCGACGCAATCGCCGTCCTTCATGTGGACACACTCGAACTCGGCCTCGGCTCTGCTGCCGAGGTGGATCGTGGCCCCCGCCGTGTCGCGGAGCTCGATGTGGCCCGCGATGAAGTCGGCGTGGAAGTGGGTGAGGAACACGTGCCTGATCGTGTAGCCCCCGGCGGCGGCATCCTTCAGGTATTGGTCGATGTCCCGCTGCGGATCCACCACGGCTGCGGTCCTCGTCTTCTCGTCGGTGATCATGTAGGAGGCATGGGAAAGGCAGGCGAGCACGTACTGCTGGATCGTCATGGCGGGGCTCCGGGGCGTGCGGTCGGCCGGACGGTGCCGATCATAAATATCAATATATCGGAACAAGACGATATGGAAATCCGGGTTTTCGTGCCCTGACGCCGCACAAGTTCTGGATCCGCCCGCGGTCACCGTTCGCGGCAGGCGGCCCGCATCCCGTTTCCGGCCACGGATTTCGTGAGGTCGATTCCGGGGAGAAAGCCGGCCGCGGCTTCGAAAACCCACGATCGGCCGCCTCGGCGCTGGACGCCCTGCGTAGGATTCGACTCGCAGGGAGTTCGCCCGGTTCGCCGGGCGGTGGCGGAGACAGCGGCAGGCACGCCGAAGGATGTCACCCGTTTCGCCGCATCCGGCCCGCACGCACGGGGCGCCGCCGGCTTCGCCAGCCGGAGAACTCCGATGCTCCCCGTTCCCCTCCACCGGATCGCCTTCGTCGGCAGCTATCCGCCCCGCCGCTGCGGGATCGCCACCTACACCCGTGACTTCCGCGACGCGGTGGCCGCGCTGCTCGCCGACGCGGACTGTCTCGTCGTGCCGGTGGTGAATGCCGACGGCAGCGACCACCCGCCCGAGGTCAGGTTCACCATCCGCGACGACTCGTTGCCGGCCTACCGCCGGGCGGCGGAGTATCTCAATCTCTGCAATGTGGACGTGGTCTCGCTGCAGCACGAATACGGGATCTTCGGCGGCCCCGCCGGATCGCATCTGCTCACGCTCCTCCGCGGGCTGCGGATGCCGGTGCACACCACGCTCCACACGGTGCTGGCGGAGCCGTCGGGCGAGCAGCGGGACGTGATGGAGGAGCTGCTCGCCCGGTCGGCGCGGGTGGCGGTGATGACCGAGCGAGGCCGCGGGCTGCTCCGCGATTGCTACCAGGTGGACGACGCCCGGATCGACGTGATTCCGCACGGGATTCCGGATCTCGCTCCCGCCTCGCTGGCGTCGGCCCGACAGCGGCTGGGCATCGAGGCGGGGCGGATGCTCCTCACCTTCGGCCTCCTTGGTCCCAACAAGGGCATCGAGCACGTGATCGCCGCGCTGCCGGCGATCCTCGCGGCGCAGCCCGACGCGGTCTATGTGGTCCTCGGCGCCACCCACCCGCAGCTCGTGCGGTCCGAGGGGGAGGCCTACCGCGAACGGCTGGCCGGCCTCGCCGCGGTGCTCGGCGTACGTGACCGGGTGCTCCTGCTCGACCGCTACGTGGACCTGCCCGAGCTCGTCGAGTTCATCGCCGCGGCCGATCTCTACATCACGCCCTACCTCAATCAGGATCAGATCACCTCGGGCACGCTCGCCTACGCCTTCGGGTGCGGCAAGCCCGTGATCTCCACCCCCTACTGGCACGCGGCCGAACTGCTCGCCGACGGCCGGGGCGTGCTGGTGCCGTTTCGCGATCCTGCGGCCATCGCCCGCGAGGCGACCGCGCTCCTGGTCGACGATGACCGCCGCGGTCGCCTGGCCCGGCAGGCCTGGCAGGCGGGCCGGAACATGATCTGGCCCCGCGTGGCCGAGCGATCCATCGACGCCTTGCGGCTCGCGCGGCAGGCGGGCCGCGGCCACCGCCGGGCGGGAACGGTCGCGGCCGAGGGTCAAGGCCACGAACTGCGCCCCCTTCCAGCCCTCAACCTCGATCACGTGCGGCGGCTCACCGACTCCACCGGCATCATCCAACACGCCACCTACGACGTTCCCAACCTCGACGAGGGTTACTGCACCGACGACAACGCCCGAGCCCTGACGCTCGTGGTGACGCTCGAGGAACTCGGCGTGATGACGGCCTGGCTCGACCGCGCCGTGGCCACCTACGCGGCCTTCCTCGGCCACGCCTTCGACCGCCGCAGCGGGCGGTTTCGCAACGTCCTCGGCTTCGATCATCGCTGGCGGGACGATCACGGCAGCGACGACTGCCTGGGCCGGGCGATCGTGGCGCTGGGCACGTGCGTGGGCCGCTCGCGGCGGGCCGGTCTGCGACGCTTCGCGGCGGAGTGCCTCCCGGCGGCGATCCGGGCCGTGGCGGAGACGACGAGCCCCCGGGCCTGGGCGCTCGCCGTAATCGGCATCGACCGCTACCTGGAGCGGTTCGGCGGCGACCGGTTTGCGACCGCGATCCGCGACGGCCTGGCCACCCGGCTCCTGACGCTGCAGCAGGCCGTGGCCGGCGACGGCTGGCCGTGGCTGGAAGACATTCTGACCTACGACAACGCCCGTCCGTGCGAGGCGATGATCGTCTTCGGCAAGGCGGGCGGCGACACGGAGGCGTGCGACACCGGGCTGGCGATGCTGCGTTGGCTCGACGGCGTGCAGCGGTCGCCCTGTGGCGACTTCCGGCCGATCGGCTGCCGTGGCTTCTATCCCCGCGGCGGCGAGCCGGCGGCGTTCGACCAGCAGCCGATCGAGGCCGATGCGACGGTGTCTGCGGCGCTGGCCGCCTGGCGTTTCTCCGGTGACGGCAGTTGGCTCCGGGTCGCCTGGCGTGCCTACGGCTGGTTTCACGGCCATAACGAACTCGGACTGCGACTGTACGACGCCACCCGCGGGGGCTGTCGCGACGGCCTGCTCGAGGACCGGGCCAACGAGAACCAGGGAGCCGAATCGACGCTGGCCCACCTGCAGGCCCTCGTCGACATCACGCTGGCGGTGGGGCGGCAGGAACGACCCCCTGAGCCGCGTGCCGGGGAGCGACGGGCGGCGTGCCTGGACCGTGCCCGGCTGCCGTCCCCATGACCGCCGCCGGGGTGGCCGTGGAGCGGACGGGCATCCTCCTGCGGCCCAACAATGCCCGCGTGCTCTACCGGCCCTTCGAGCCGCCCAGCAGGGAGCGGGCCATGAAGATCGTGGCCCGGGTGATGGAACTCTGCGAGTCCGAGGTGGAGCGGCAGCTCGCGACCGTGCTCTCGGAGTTTCACGGCCGCCACCAGCGGCTGCAGCAGTTCTTCCTCGACCGCTTCGAGGCCGTCCGCAGCCATTTGCTTACCGACCGGCCGCTGGCCGACGCCCGCCGGCAGCTGATCGGAGCCTACTTCACCCAGGAATATGCACTTGAAAGCGCGGCGCTCTTCAATCCGTCGATCGTCTGGCACCCCGACCAGGCCGGCGTGCCGGAGGGCTCGCGGCGGTTCATCCTCAGCCTCCGCGCGGTGGGGGAGGGGCACGTGTCGAGCGTCGGCTTTCGTTCGGGCATCGTGACTGCCGACGGCCGGATCGGCATCGACCCGCCCACGGGATTCGTCACGGCGCCCGCCGTGGTGGCCAGCGCGCAGTACGACAAGGAGCTGTTCCTGCGAAAGCTCGTCGAACTGGGCGTGGTGGACAACATCGTGGGCGTGGTCTTCGGGGAGCTCGACGACCGGTTCACGCTCGGTGACCTCGGCGCGGCGGTGGGGCGCGGCGCCCGCC
>JBJTPO010000163.1:0-6083 GCA_046075145.1 Planctomycetota bacterium | reverse complement strand
GGCAACCGAGACGGCCCCCCCCGCCGCGTTCGGTAGGGTGACGATCGCCCCTCGTTGCCGTCAGAGGGGGGCCTTCGGGATTCCGCGTTTGTCGTAACCCTAGCCGCAGCGTCGCGGCTAGTGATTCTGGGCTGTCTGCGTAATCAGCGCAAGCGGCGCAGTTTTACAGGTTGGGCGCGCGCAGCTAGCCTTTCGACCGAGTTTTGGCCCATCAACCCTCGCGGGGCGGATCGTGTCCGCCCGATGAAATGGGGGTGAGGGCGGCCCGGAGGCAAACAGCGATGAGTATGACGCGCGGAGCAACTCGGATGCAGGTTTCGCAGGTGCTGGTGACGACGGCCAGGCGATCGATTCTTACGCTGTTTCTGGCCCTGTTAGCCGTCGCCGCTCGCGCTGAAACCCGCTGGCTGACCGAGTATTCCGCCGCCCTGGCGGCCGCCGAGGAGACCGGCCGCCCGATCCTGACGGTGTTCACCGGGAGCGACTGGTGCCAGCACTGCCGGACCCTCGAGCAAAATGTCCTGGAAACCGAGACCTTTCGCACCTGGGCCGAGGACCGGGTGATCCTCCTGATGATCGACCTCCCCCAGCAGGGGATCAGCCTGGACGAACGGAAGGCCCGCTCCCGGATCTGCATCAAGTACGGGGTCCGCTCGTTCCCCAGCGTCGTCCTCGTGGCCCCCGACGGGGCGGCGATCGCGAACCAGGCCGGCTACCAGGGCCAGGCCGCGGAGACCTGGGTGGCGACCCTCGAGACCCGCCTGCCGTCCCAGTCGGTGGCTGCCGCCAGCCGGGTCCATTCCTCGCTGGACGATGCCGTGGTGACGGCCCGCGATGCCAAGCGGCCGATCCTGGTGATGGTTTCCCGCCCCGGCGACGTCGGAGCGAAGACCCGCGTGGCCTCGCTGATGAGGGATCCCGAGTTCGAATCGCTGGCCCGCGACAACTTCGTGGTGGCCCAGCTGCCGCCGGCCGGGGCCCTCGCCGGTTCCGACGATGAAGCCATGGACGAGCTGCTCGGCGACGACGAGCTGCCACCGGAGGCGGTGGAGATCGTGGTCACCGACGACGGCCACACGCCCCTGTTCACGGAGTCGGGCGAACTCGAGCCACAGGTGGTGGTCACCGGCCTGCGGCGGTTCCTCGCCGCTCGTCAGGCGGCCCGCACCACCCGGCGTTAGCGGCCGCCGAAACGGGCGGTGTCGGCCTCGAGTTCGGCGATCGCCGCATGGAGTTCGGCGAGCGACGCCGTGAACACGCCGAGCGACGCAGACGACTCGGCCGCATCGCCCCGCAGCGATTCCATCGCCTCGCGGATCTGGCGGGCACCCTGCGACTGCGCTTCCATCCCCTCGTGTACCTGCTCGAGCGCCCGTGTCACGGACTGCACCGGCTCGATCACCCGGCCGAGCTTCTCGCTGACCTCGGCCACCTCGCCGATCCGGCCGCTGACCTCGTTGCGGAACCGGTCCATCTCCATCGTGCCGCCGGCCACGGCCGCCTGCATGTCGCGGACCATTCGCTCGATATCCTTCGTCGCCTGGGCCGTCTGATCGGCCAGCCGCCGGATCTCCTGGGCCACGATCCGGAAGCCGCGGCCCGACTCGCCCGCCTTTTCGGCCTCGATCGTGGCGTTGACCGAAAGCAGGTTGGTCTGTTCGGCGACCTTGGCGATCGTGGTCACAACCGACGTGATTCCGGAGGCCCGCTGGCTGATGGTGGCCAGCTTGCGGGTGAAGGCGTTCATCGCCTCGTCGAGCTGCTGCATCGAGGCGGTCATCCGCTCGAGCCCGTCCCGCCCTTCGTCGGCCACGCTCGCCGCGTCGCGGGCCACGGCCATCACGCTGCCGGTGGCCGTGAGCAACTGCTCGCCGGTCGCCGAGATCTGGGCGACGGCGGCAGAGATCTCGTGGGTGGCGCCGCCGAAACCGGCCACGGCCCGCTGCTGACGCTCGAGCGCCGCATGGGTATCGGTCTCCACGGTCGTCAGGCGGGTCAGCGACGACCGGATCCTGGCGATGAGACCGGCCAGGCCGTGCTGGATGGCCACGATCGCAGCTGGCAGCCGGCCGCGGCGCTCGTCACCGCCGAGGAGCAGCTCCCGGTTCAGATCCCCCTCAGCCACGGCCTCCGCGGCGGCCGTGGCCGCGTCGAGCGGTGTCTCGATGCCCCCGGCGATTCCCAGGGCGGTCATGACAGCGGGAATCCCGACGAGCACCGCCGCGATCGCCGCAGCGACGCCGAGCCACGTCGCGGCCTCGCGCGAGGGCAGACCCATCGACTCGAAAGCCGTCTGCTCCGGAATCACGGGAGCCGGGCCCGGGCCGCCGCCCACGAGCCCGTCGCGGGGCAGGAGGGCGAGCGTGAGCACCGTCGTGGCGGCCGTCGCCAGGGCCACGAGAACCGCGAACAGCGCCAGCCTGATGCGCAGCGGCATGCCGCGGCTCCGGAGGGAAGCGGGGAGATCTCCTCCGAAACCTAGTTCGTCGCGGCCGCCGGTGCCAGCGGCCGTCAGCGGCCCGGCGGCAGGGTCGTCACGACCGCTGTGATCGGCACAAGCGGCGGCGCGGGGGGCGTGTTGGCCGTCGCGCGCGTGGGGGCGGCGTGGCGGAGTGAGGCCGCGGCCCCGCATCCGGCGATGGGCAGCAGGGCAAAAGCCGGCGCGGCCAGCCACGGCAGCCACACGGGCATTTCGCGGCGGCGCGGCAGGGCGGAAGCGTGCGGATCGGAAGCCATGCAGGGAATGATCGGGGGCGAAACCGGACCCCGGGGAAATACCGCCCCGTCCCCCGGCGAATCAACCCCGTTTCCGCCCGAGAATCCCGCCTGCCCTCCGGTCGCTCGGAGGAAACCTCGCTTCGCAATCCTTGCTGCGCTCGGTTTCCCAAGCCGCTCGATTGGCACGGGCCACCCCTCGCAGAGTCCTCCGCGGGCGTCTGAGGAATAAAAGCCCCCTGGCGCAAGCCAGGGGGATGACGCGAGCCATGCTGGTCGGCGTCGGGCAAACGCGGCTGTCGCGAGTGGAGGGCGTCATCCCCCCGTGCTCGCGCACGGGGGCTTGGATGGCGAATCTGGTGAGACTCGTCTGCGCGCCCCCCGCGCGCCACTCCGCGTACGAACACGGCCGCCCGGAGGTGCGGCCGGCGGCCGGGGCCGAAGGCTCGAGGGCCGCGAAGGCTGCCGGGGGGCATGGATGCCCCTGCAGCCGTACATATGGCCGAGGCGGGGATCGAACCCGCACGGAGATCGCTCTCCACGGGATTTTAAGTCCCGTGCGTCTGCCAGTTTCGCCACTCGGCCGCGGCCGGTGATCCTATCCGGTTTCCGCAGGCCGCGGGTCCGCAGGCTGCTAAACTTCCCCGCCCAGTCCTCCCTCCTTTCGCACGGCCCTGCCTTGAGCGACGCCCCGCCGCCCGCCGCCCCCGAAGTCGCCGCCTTCGTCGTGCCGCCGTCCGGTTTCGACGGGTTTCTCGGCACCCGGTCCTCGGTCGGCATGGACGTCGTGCTCGTCGGCCTCCTGGCCACGCTCCCGGTGCTCGCCGCGAGCATCGCGGCCGTCCGGGCCAAGCGATATGCGCTGCACAAGTTGCTCCAACTGGTGATCGTGACGGTGCTCGCGGCAGCGATCGTGGTCTTCGAGGTCGACATCCGCCTGTTCAGCGACTGGCGCCTGCGGGCTGCCGCGAGTCCCTTCTGGCCGGCCGGCGTTCTCACGTCGCTCGGCATCCATCTCGTGTTCGCGGTGAGCACGCTCGTGCTCTGGGCCTGGGTCGTGTGGGAGGCGCTACGGAGGTTTCCCAGCCCGCCCGTGCCGGGCAGCCATGGCCCGCGGCACCGGCGCATGGCCCGCTTGGCCGCCCTGGACCTGCTCGCCACCTCCGTGACGGGAGTGATCTTCTACTGGCTGGCCTTCTTCAGCTGACGATCGCCGGCCTCGGCGCCTTCGCGGCCCGCCGCCCAGTGGCACAGCGCCATGCCCCCGAAGTAGAGCACGCAGAGCGGGGCCGCCAGGAACAGCATGCTGTAGGGGTCGGCCGGGGTCAGCAGCGCCGACACCACGCAGATCACGAGCACGGCCATCCGCCACTGCGAGGCGTAGGCGGCGGCGTCGAAGACCCCGATCTTCGAGAGGAACAGCATCACGAGTGGGAGTTGGAAGCCGAGGCCGAAGCCGACCGGCAGCACGAGCACGAAGCTCATCCACTCGCTGATCCGCGGGTCGGGGTCGAGCCCGAGCCACTCGTTGAAGGCCAGCAGGTAGTCGAGCACGAAGTCGAACACGAAGAAGAAGGCCAGCATGGAGCCCGCCAGGAACAGCCCCAGGCTGACCGGGAGGAAGACATGCACCAGCCGCTTCTCGTGCGGGTAGAGGCCGGCCGCGACGAACATCCATAGCTGCCAGAAGATCCAGGGGCTCGCGAGCACGATCCCCACCAAGAGCGCGGCCTTGATATAGATCCCGAAGGCCTCCTGGGCGCTGAGCGTGGTGATGCTCACCCGCGCGTCGCGAACCAGCGGCTGCCAGAGCAGGATCGGGACCAGGCCGGTGGTGGGGAACTCGCTCGGCGCCGCGGTGGGCGACCCTGAGGCTGCCGCAGGCTGCGGCGGGTCACCGGCCGGTTGCCCGCTGCCCGGGCGGCCGAGTCCGTGCGGGAGCCGGTCGGCGTGCACCTCGCGCACCTCGAACGTCAGCCCCTTGTTCTCGACGGCGTCGCGGATCTCGGCCTCGGAGTAGGGGAGGGGGGCGCCGGCCCAGGTGCGGGCCGTGTCGAGGGCCCGCTTCGAGTAGTAGTCGCCGAGCGCCCGCTTGAGCGGCTCCTCGACTAGCTTCACGACCGGCCGGGCGAGCATCAGCCCGAACAGAATCCCGATGAACAGCCCCGCCGAGGCTCGGACAAGACACCCGCGCAGTTCCTCCAGGTGCTCGCCGAAGGTCATCGTCGAACTTTGAAAGAGGTCGTCCTCAACGGCGGCGGGCATCTCATAAAACCAGGAGGATGGGCAAGGCGGCGGAAGCCCGCACCCTATGACTCTACCTTCCGGAAGGAGGGCGCATCACCCGCTCCGGCAGCTGGGCAATCCCGGCACACGTGGCGCGACGTTCGTGAAACCCATGCGAACCAGTTCGTGGGTCAGGCCCCGTACTTCCCCAGCCGCTGGGCGTGGGCCATCGCCAGGAGCATCAGGTGCTTGGCCGGGAAGATCCCGAAGCCGCCCCGGAGGCAGTCCCGCTCGGAGAAAGCCGCGAGGCCGTCGGGCCGGCAGGTGTCCGACACCAGCAGCGTGGGCACCGGGTGCCAGGAGTGGCTTTTGAGGAGGCTCGGCGTGGAGTGGTCACCGGTCACGATCAGGACGTCGGGCTTCAGGGCCTCGACTTTCGGGATCGCCGCGTCCAGCTCCTCGATCCGCTTCACCTTCTGCGCGAAGGCGCCGTCCTCGCCGGTGGAGTCGGTGTACTTGAAGTGGAGGAAGAAGAAGTCGTAGTCGTTCCAGCAGTCGGCGAGCACCTCGAGCTGCTCGGCGAGCGTCTTGGCCTCGCCCATGAGCGTCATCCCGGCCAGCCGGGCCAGCCCCTTGTACATCGGATAGACGGCGATCGCCGCCGCCTCGAGGCCGTACAGCTCCTGATAGGAGGGCAGGGCGGGGCGGCCCGCGAAGCCCCGCAGGACCATGCCGTTGGCCTTGGGTTCGTCGGCCAGGATCGTCCGCGCCTGCTTGACGAACTCCGCCGCCACCTGGGCCGTCTTGGCGGCCGCGGCGTCGAGCGGCTGCGGGGCGAGCGGGGCCACGCCGGTGGCCTGCGGGTCGGTGTCGGCGACGGCACCCGACAGGCCCGGACCCCGCCACACGACCACGAAGCGATGCTCCTTCACCGGTCGCACGAAGGTCTCCACCCCGGGGATCTTCACGGCCTGCAGCCGCTCGACCACCTTGAAGCTCTCCTCCGAGGGAATCCGTCCGGCGCGGCGGTCGCTGATCTTGCCGGCGGCGTCGAGGGTGCAGAAGTTGCCGCGGGCGGCCACGTCGTCGGGGCCGAGCTCGAAGCCGATGCCGGTGGCCTCGAGCGCCCCGCGACCGATCTT
>JBJTPO010000162.1:0-5517 GCA_046075145.1 Planctomycetota bacterium | reverse complement strand
CCGGCGTCCTCGAACGACGCCCGACGGACGCCATCGGGTGGGGCTGCGGCCCGCCGGCTGCCGGTCCGGGGCCGCGCCAGGTCGTCGGCGGTGCCGCCGGGGAGCTCGGCCCCCGGCGTCGCGACCGGCGGCGCCGCGGCCATGCCGCCCCGCTCCGCGGCCGGCGACTGGCTGGTCCCGGCGAGGAAGTTGTCGATCGCCGCACCCTCGCGGAGGTGGGAGAAGTAGCGGGCCATCTCGATCCGCTGCTTCTTCTCCTCGATGTCGACGTACAACTCGTCGCGGACCTCCTTGAAGTCCACCTTCCGCGGTTCGGTGTAGCCCTCGCAGAGAAACACCATGAACCGGTCGGCGATCTGCACCACCCCCGAGAGCTCGCCCGGCGACAGCGCGAACACCTCCCGCTCGAGCGTCGGCTGGCCGCCGAACCGCTGGATCGGCGGCACCTCGCCCCGTAGGGCACGGGTGGTCGGATCGACCGAGTAGGTCTCGGCCAGGGCGCCGATCGCCTCAGCCGTGGGGTTCTTGCGGGCCAGCTGCCAGACCTCCTGGGCCCGGCGCTGGCTGTCGAGCACGATGATCCGGCACTTCGCCCGCGGCCCGAAGGTGGCGGCGAAGGCCTTGTCGAGGTCCTCCTTGAGCACCGGCACCCCGCCCACCAGCTTCTTGAGGGCGACGCTCGGCCAGACCACGTCCTCCATGTAGTGCCGCAGCGGGATCTTCTCCTCGCGGGTGACCCTTTCGAGCCAGGCCTCGACGTCGGGTGAGCCGTCGGCCCGCTTGAAGCCCATCGACGTGGCGGCCCGGGCCACCTCGGCGTCGAGGTCGGCCTGCACGACCGCCTGCTGCTGGCGGGCCAGAGCCTGGCCGATCAGCGTGCGGGTGATCAGGATTTCGAGCACCTCCTGACCGTGCCGCTCGACGGCGATCCCGCGAACCTTCTCGATCGCGATCGGCTCACCGTTGACCAGTGCCGCCACGCCCGGCGTGGCCTGCGACCGGGCCGGGTCGTTGAGCACGTTTTCGATCCGGCTCGAGTCCTGGATGCCGCGAAACACCTCGGTCGATGCCTGGCGGCTCTTCCGCTCGCGAAGGTCGGCCGTGAGGCCGGGCGTGGCGTCGGCCAGCGTGACCTCGGCTGCGGGCAGGCGGCCCTCGCACTTGATCACGAGGAACTGGTCTGCCACCTGCACGACGGGCGAGATCTCGCCTGGCTCGAGCGCGAAGGCGGCCCGGTCGAAGGCCGGGTCACCGGAATGGAGCCGGATCGGCTGCACCCAGCCGTTGGCGCTGGCGCTGCCGACGTCGACGGAATGCTGGCGGGCCAGGGCCCCGAACTCGTCGGGCGCCGCGACCGCCTGCGTCCGGAGCTGCTCGGCCACCTCGCGGGTGCGGGCGGCGATGATCCGGGCCTTGATCGCCGGGCCGAAGCGGGTCTCGTAGGCCGTGCGGATCTCCTCCGTGGTCGGCTCGCCGGCCTCGCGGGCCAGGATTCGCAGCGCGAGCATCGGCCAGACGATGTCGTCGGCGTACTGCTGCGGCTTGATGCCCCGCTCCTTCTCGATCAGTTCGAGCCACTTGTCGGTGGGCACGCTGAACCGCTTCGCCATGGCCTCGATCTCGGCCGTGACGTCCGCGGCGGTGACGGTGACTCCCGCCTTACGGCAGGCCTGCTCGATCAGCGTCCGGTTGACGAGCGTCTCGAGCACCGTGGCGCCGTGGCGGGCCAGGCACTCGGCCGCCAGCTGCTCGGCTGAGATCTCCGCGCCGTTGACGAGCGCCAGCGGCTTGGGCGCGGCAGGCGTCGCGGTCGGGGGAGCCTGGGGGGGCGTGGCGTCGGCCGCGGGACCGCCGGTCCAACTGCGCCACACGAGCGCAAAGGCGACGACGAGCGTCGCGGCGACGAGTTCCCGAACGAACCCGGGCTGCCGGCCCGATTGATGGATGGAAGCGTTGTCCGATGCGTTGCCCATGGGAGCCCTCCTTGTGCCGGGGAAATAGGGAATCCGGCCGCCCGGGGCAAGGGCAGCGTCGCAAGCGCCGAAGCCTTCCCTGCCGGGCTTGCCCCGTCTGTTACCTTTTGGCGGTCTGTTTCCCGCCGGAGCCTCGAGCCCTTCATGACCCAGCCTGCCCCGGCTTCCCAGCCTGCCCTCCAACGCCCCGATTGCCTCGTCGTGCTCGGGCTCATGCCGCCGGTCACTCTCGAGGACGTCAAGCAGGCCTACCTCGTGCGGGCCCGGGAGGCCCATCCCGACCGAGGCGGAAGCCAGGAGGAGTTCGTGCGGGTGCAGCAGGCCTTCGAGGAGGCCAACGAGTTCGTGAAGTTCAAGGCCAACAAGCTCGAATGGCTGGCCTCGAAGATCGACGCCTACTCACAGCAGCAGGAGGTCGTCACCGAGACGATCGAGCGCGGGGGCAGCGTCGAGATGGAGGAGACCGACTGGCTGCGGAAGTCGTTCGGTGACGACTTCGGCCACGTCGCCGACAAGCTCGTGGCCGTCCGGCTACCCAACGCCCGGGCTGACGACGTGTTCTGCATCCTGCTCGGCTTCCGCGCCGACTCGCTGAAGGATCTCGCCACGCTCGATCTCTCGGGGGGCACGCTCACCGACGAGGGACTGATCCAGCTCAAGGAACTCAAGAACCTCCGGCACCTCGACCTGCGGGGCACGCGGGTCGGCAAACTGGCCGGCGAGATTCCGGGCTGGTTCGAGCGGCTGGAGTTCCTCGGCCTGCCGAAGGGCTCGCTGGGCATGCTCGCCCGGCTGGCGCTGCCTCGCCGGATCACGCTCGAAATGGGAACTGGCTGAAGCCGCTCACTCCGGAAACAGCCTGGTCGAGAGGTAGCGTTCGCCCAGGTCGGGGAGCACCACCACCACGAGCTTGCCGGAGAACTCGGGCCGGCGGGCCACCTGGAGGGCGCCCCAGGCCGCCGCCCCGCAGCTGATGCCGCACATCAGTCCCTCCCGCTTGGCCATCTGCCGGGCGGTTTCCATCGCGTCCTCGTCGTCCACCTTGATGACCTCGTCGATGACGTCGAGGTTGAGAATGTCGGGAATGAAGCCGGCTCCGATGCCCTGGATGGTATGCCGGCCCGGCTTGATCGGTTCGCCCGCCAGCTTCTGCGAGATCACCGGGCTGTTGGCCGGCTCGACGGCCACGACCCGAAGGCCGGGCTTGCGGCTCTTGAGCACCTCGCCCACGCCGGTGATCGTGCCGCCCGTGCCGACGCCGCACACCACCGCGTCGACCTGGCCCTCGGTATCCTGCCAGATCTCCTCGGCCGTGGTGCGGCGATGGACCTCCGGGTTGGCAGGGTTCTTGAACTGCTGCGGCATGAAGTACTGGCTGCCGGATCCCGAGATCTCCTCGGCGTGCCGCACGGCGCCGGGCATGCCTTCCGCCGCGGGCGTGAGGACGAGCTCGGCCCCGAGGGCCTTGAGCATCCGCCGCCGCTCCAGGCTCATGCTCTCGGGCATCGTGACGCGGAGCTTGTAGCCGCGGGCCGCGCAGACGTAGGCCAGCCAGATTCCGGTGTTGCCGCTGGTCGGCTCGATCACGACGGTGTCGGGGCCGATCCGCCCGTCCCGTTCCGCCGCATCGATCATCGCGCAGGCGATCCGATCCTTGACGCTCCAGAGCGGGTTCATGTTCTCGATCTTGCCGACCACCGTGGCGACGCAGCCCTCGGTCACCCGGCGCAGCCGCACCAGCGGGGTGCGGCCGATGCACTCGGTGATGTCGTCCCGGATGCCGGCGGGCAACTTGGTCGCGATCATGGTCACCGTCTCCTCGAGCCCAGGGTGGGTGCTGGTGGAACCAGGGCCGTGGACGGCCCAGCCGCCCTCCCCGGCACAACCGGCATTATCGGCAGGATCCTCCCGGCACTTGAAGCGGTTTTCACCGCGGGACGAGACCCGCTTTTTTAGCCATTATTCGGCAGGGAAGAGCGCGGGGGCGGCTGCTTGCGGACCTCTGCGGCGACCACTACAACGTCCTGTCTCGGCAGGCGGATCGGTGGTTCCGGTGGGGAATCGCGACCGGCCCGGACGGCCGTCAGGGATGGCGGGCGGCGGTTATCCAAGGCAGGTCGTTTCTGACCGCCCGCGGTGTCGCGGGCGGCTTCCTTTTTCGGAGTTCACCCATGAATCTCGTTGATCTCATCACCAGCCAACTGTCGGGCGATGTGCTCGGTAAACTCGGCGGCCTCGTCGGTGCCTCGGAGCAGCAGACCCAGTCGGCCACCAGCGCTGCCGTGCCGGCCCTGCTGCAGATCTTCGGCAAGCTCGCCTCGTCGCCGAAGGGTGCCGACCAACTCGCCAGTGCGATGGGCGGCCTCGACCTCTCGATGCTCGGCAACCTCGCCGGCGCGCTTGCCGGCGGCAACGCCTCTGGCCTCGGCCGGGTCGGTGGCGACCTCTTGGGCTCGCTGCTCGGCGGCGGCAACCTGACGAAGCTCGTCGGCACGATCGCCTCGTTCGTCGGTTCGCAGCCCGACCTGATGAAGAAGTTGCTGACGTACCTCGCCCCGATCATGCTGGGCGTGGTCGCGAAGCAGTTGGGTGGTCGGCCCAGTGGGTCGAGCGTGTCGCGGCTGTTCTCCGAGCAGGCCGGCAACATCTCGGCGGCGCTGCCCCGCGGACTGTCGCTGGGCGACGTGAGTTCGCTCCTGCCGAGCAGCTCGGGCTCGACGCATGGCGGCGGCAGCCACGAGCCGGCCTCCTCGGGCATGGGCTGGCTGCTGCCGCTCTTGGCCCTCGGGGCCCTCGGCCTGGGCTACTACCTCTGGAACCAGAAGCAGGCTCCCGAAAAGGGCGCGGTGATTGTCAGCGAGACGAAGGACGGCCCGATCACCGACCGGGTCACCGAGGTGATCGTGGAGAAGGGCAACACGCTCGTCGACACGGTCCAGGAAGTGATCACGATCGACCCGAAGTTCCTCGAGGCCGGCAAGTCGGCGACCGAACTCTTCGGTGGGCTGACCTCGCTGCTCAAGGGCGTGACCAATGAGGAGACCGCCAAGGAGGCCCTGCCGAAGCTCGAGGGGTTCGCTCCGCTTCTGGAGCGGCTGACCACCGAGGCGGGCAAGCTGCCGGCCGAGGAGAAGACGGCCTTCGGTGAGGTCGTGGGCCGGAACCTCGGCATGCTCCAGAAGCTGATCGACACCGTGATGGCGATCCCCGGCGTCAAGGACGTCCTGGGAGCGGTGGTGACGCCGATGGTCGAGGCGTTGACCAAGCTCACCAAGTAAGGTGGATTCCCAGACGGTTCACGGATCCGGCCCGGGGTGGGTTCACCACCCCGGGCCGGTGTCATTACGCCCCCCGGGGACTGTCCCCGCATACGCCCCCCGGGGACTGTCCCCGCAGTGGACTGTCCCCTTTCGGCAATCAGCCGCAGATTCGCGCCCCCCGGGGACTGTCCCCGCAGGGGACTGTCCCCTTTCGGCAATCAGCCGCGGATTCGTTCGAACCCGCGCCGCGTGCCAGTCCGCGCACGAACACGGCCGCCCGGAGG
>JBJTPO010000161.1:0-2090 GCA_046075145.1 Planctomycetota bacterium | reverse complement strand
TCTGCTACACGGGCGACGTGCTCGACCCGGCCCGCACGAAGTATTCGCTGCGGTATTACGTGGAGCTGGCCAAGGAGCTGGAACAGCTCGGGGCCCAGATGCTGGCGATCAAGGACATGGCCGGCCTGTGCAAGCCGTTCGCGGCCGGCAAGCTCGTGCAGTCGCTCCACGACGAGATCGGCATCCCGATCCACGTCCACACCCACGACACGGCCGGCTCCCAGCTGGCCACCCTCCTGGAGGCGGCCCGCGCCGGCGCGAGCGTGGTGGACGCGGCCCTGGCCCCGTTCGCCGGCCTCACGAGCCAGCCCAACTTGAATGCGCTGGTGGACGCCGTGCGGCACACGCCGCTCGACACCGGCCTCGACACCAACGATCTGCGGCACCTCGCCCACTACTGGTCGGCCGTCCGCGACCACTACACGGCCTTCGAGTGCGGCATGAAGGCCCCCGACGCCGACCTCTACCTTCACGAGATGCCAGGCGGGCAGTTCACGAACCTGCTGGAACAGGCCAAGGCGCTCGGCCTGGGCGACCGTTGGGAGGAGGTCTGCCGGGCCTACGCCGACGTCAACCGCGTGCTCGGCGACATCGTCAAGGTGACGCCCACGAGCAAGGCGGTCGGCGACCTGGCCCTGCTGCTCGTGACCAACGGCCTGACGGCCGACGACCTCGTGGACGACTCCCGCGAGATCGCCTTCCCCGAGTCGGCGATCGACCTCCTCGCCGGTCGGATGGGGCAGCCGCCGGGCGGCTTCCCGCCGGCGGTCGTGAAGCGGGTGGTCAAGAACGCCCAGGTGGTGACCGGTCGGCCGGGCGAGACGCTGCCCCAAGCCGACTTTGCCGCGGCCGCGAAGACGACGGCCGAACTCGTGGGCCGAAGCGCCTCGCCCCGCGAGGTGCTCTCCTGGCTGCTCTACCCGCGGGTGTTCCAGGACTTCGCCCGCCACCAGGCCGCCTATGGGGACGTGAGCGTGCTGCCCACGCCCGCCTTCCTCGAGGGGCTCGTTCCCGGCGAGGAACTCGCGATCGAGATCGAGCCGGGCAAGACGCTCGTGCTCCGGCTCCTGACCGTGGGCGAGCCCCATGCCGACGGCACGCGGACGGTGTTCTTCGAGCTCAACGGCCAGCCCCGGAGCGTCTCGATCACCGACCGCTCGCTCGAAGCCAAGGTGCAAAAGCGGCCCAAGGCCACGCCCGGCGATGCCCGCGAGGTCGCCGCGCCGATGCCGGGCCTGATCGTGACGGTGGCCGTGCGGGCCGGCGACAAGGTGCAGAAGGGCCAGAAGCTCCTCAGCCTCGAGGCGATGAAGATGGAGACGACCCTCTACGCCGAGCGAGACGGCACGCTCGCCGAGGTGCTCGTCACCCCCGGCACGCCCGTCGAGGCCGGCGAGTTGATCGCACGTTACGCTGACGCGTAGCGAGCGGACGTTTTACGCCCGGCGGGGCATCCCTGCCCCCGGCGGGCTTCGCGGCACTCCGGCCTTCGGCCGCTGCCGCCGGCCGCACCTCCGGGCGGCCGTGCTCGTGCGCGACGTGGCACGCGGCGTTCGTTCAGACGAATCTGGCTGACTTCCTTCTCGTCAACCGTTGGGCTGCGAGGAGTTGCCCGTGCCAAGCGAGCGGAGTAGGAAACCGAGCGCAGCACGGGCACCGATCCGCGCAGCGGATTGGTCGGCGGAGCGAGGTTTCCTCCGAGCGACCGAAGGGCAGGATGCCCAGAGGGAGCGTCCGGCGAGATGGCATGGGCAACCCCGAGGCGGGGACTTGGCATGGGCAACCCCGAGGCGGGGACTCGAAGGGGGACAGTCCCCGACGCGGGGACTGTCCCCAGGGGGCTGCTACTCCTTGAGCAGGTCCTTGAACACTTTGCGGACCTTGTCCACCTTCGGGGCCACCACCGCCTGACAGTAGGGCTGGCGGGGGTTGGTGGCGAAGTAGTCCTGGTGATAATCCTCGGCCGGATAGAACGTCGTCGCCTTCGTCACCTCGGTGACGATCTTCGCCGGAAAGGCACCCGATTCATCGAGACGCTTGATCACCTCCTCGGTGATCCGCTTCTGCTCGTCGTCGTGATAGAAGACGCC
>JBJTPO010000160.1:0-8002 GCA_046075145.1 Planctomycetota bacterium | reverse complement strand
GCGGCGGTCGAGGCGGCCCGTCGGCCCGCGCTCGGCATCCTGCCGCTCGGCACGGCCAACGACTTTGCCACGGCCTGCGGCATTCCGGAGGAGCCGGAGGCGGCGCTCCTGTTGGCTGTCCGCGGAAGTCCGATGCCGGTGGACATCGGCCGCTGCAACGATGCGGTGTTCGTAAACGTGGCTTCGGGCGGCTTCGGCGCGGAGATCACGAGCGACACCCCCGTGCCGCTCAAGAACTTTCTGGGCGGCGGCGCCTACACGCTGATGGGCCTGCTTAAGGCGATCGACTTCCGGCCCTACGAGGTGACGATCCGCACGCCGAGCGGCGTGGTCGCGGGGGCCTTCGTGGTGGCCGCGATCTGCAACGGCCGTCAGGCCGGTGGCGGCCAGCCCCTCTCCCCCACGGCCCTGATCGACGACGGCCTGTTGGACGCGGTCTTCCTCCGCCCGTTTCCCGTCACGAGCGTTCCGCAGGTGGTCGACGAGTTGCTGCACCGCCGCGACGACGGCGTGTTCGCGGTGCACCGCCGGCTCCCCTGGCTCGAGGTCGAGGCCGCGGCGGCCGTGCCGGTGAACCTCGACGGTGAGCCCATGCGGGCCAGCCGGCTGCGGTTCACCTGCGAGCCGGGCAGCCTCGGCCTGATCGTCCCAGCCGGCTGCCCGTGCTTGGGGGCGCGGGCAACGGGACGGTGACGAAGATGCGCTCTGCCCAGCGCGGAGATGATGCCGCGAAATGGCGCGCTGCTGGGCGACCTCGGACCGTCAGCAATGCTGCCCGTGCGACTCAATCCCGCGGTGATGCCAGGGTGTCGGTGTGGTGTCCGATCACCTTCCACGTGCCGCCTTCTTTGCGGAACGTGGTCGTCGCGCGGATGTTCACGGTCTGCGACTTCCCGCCGATGACGTGTTCGCCCTTCTCGGAGTAGTGGACAACCGCCAAGGTGGGGCTCACCGCGACGCGCACATCCACGGGCTCAACCTTACCCCCTAGTTTCTTGGCCGCCTGCTTGTCCCAGTACGCCTCGACCTGGGACCAACCGACCTGCGTGCCGCCATACGGACCCATGTACGTCGCGTCGTCGGCATGAGACCAGACCGCCTTGATCGGACCGGCATCGCCCGTGAACAGGGTGTTGAGCGCATCGTGGAAATCACCAAGGGCTGCCTTGACCTCTTGCGTATGGTCATCGGCTGCCCGCGCGGGCGTGGCAGTCGTCAGCGCCATCACCGCCACAGCACATATTCCTGCCACAACTCGACGATGCATGGTTGTCTCCTCAGTCTATAGAACCCACCGGACTGTCCATCGAATCAACGCCGACCTGGTCAATGTAGCAAATGTCGTCGGCTCCGCCGCCGTCACAGAACCCCGGGGCCTGGGTGCTGTAGGCCGCGGCGAGTGATTCAAACGCGGCAGCCGAGGCGAGAAGATCGAAGAGGCACTCGCCGTCGAGGGTGAGTTCCTCGGCCATGATGGTCGCGACGTCGCCGGCCACGCTTGCGGCCGCGGCGGCGTCCAGAAACAGCCACCGGGAGCGGCGGGCGAGCACGTCCTCGACCGTGCGGGCGAACTCGTGCCGCACGGCAAACCGCACCATCGCCTCGGTGAAGCCCGGAAGGAACTCGCGGCCGGCCCCGGGCAGCGCCAGCACGGCGGCGGCCTCGCTGCCGTAGAGATGCAGGCCCGGCGGGGCTGAGAGTGGAGGCGTCGCGGTTCCCGGCGGCGGAGCGCCGACGAGCCTGAGCGTGCGGGTCACGCCCGCGGGCCGCTCGGGCAGCCGGCCAGCCTTGAAGCAGGCGGCCAAAACATCTTCGGCCATGGCCCGGTAGGTCGTCCACTTGCCGCCGGTCACGGTCACGAGGCCGTGCCGTGAGACCTCGATCGCATGCTCGCGGGACATGCGCTTGGTCGCGCGGCCGTCGGCCTGTGGTGGCGTGACCAGCGGCCGCAGACCCGCCCAGGCGCTGCGGATGTCGCCGGGACCCGGTGGCCGGGCCAGATACCTGGCCGCCTCCGTGAGAATGAAGTCCACCTCTTCCGCGAGCGGTCGGGGCTCTCGCTGCAGCGCGCCACGGACGTCGCCGACCGGCGTGTCGGTCGTGCCGAGGATCACCTTTCCGAGCCACGGCACCGCGAACAGCACGCGGCCGTCGCTCGTCTTGGGCACGATCAGCGCCCGCTCGCCCGGAAAAAAGTCGCGGTCTACCACGAGGTGGGCTCCCTGGCTCGGGGTCACCATCGTCGCGGCCGAAGGTTCGTCGAACCGCCGCACCGAGTCCACCCAGACGCCCGTCGCATTCACGACGCAGCGTGCGGCCACGGTCAGCCGCCGCCCCGTCTCGCGGTCCTCGATCTCGACGCCGTGCACGCGAGCCGGCCCGGGGCCGCGGGCATCCTCGGTGAGTCCCACGACGCGGCAGTAGTTGATGAGCGTGGCCCCGTGGGCCGTGGCCGTGCGGGCCAGGGCGATGGCCAGTCGGGCGTCGTCGAACTGGCCATCGACATACGTCACGCCGCCGGCCAGCCCCGACGCCCGCGTACCGGGGGCGAGCGCGAGCAGCCGTGCTGGGCCGGGCAGGCCGGCACGGCCGAGCGACGCGCTGCCGGCGAGCAGGTCATACAGCGACAACCCGGCCCCGTAGAACCAGCGGTCCCAGAGGCGGCCACGCCAGCCGTAGGTCGGCAGCACGAAGGGCAGGGGGGAGGCGAGGTGGGATGCATGGGCGAGAATGATCGCCCTCTCACGAAGCGCCTCCCGCACCAGCGATACGTTGCCTTGGGCGAGGTAACGCACGCCGCCGTGGACGAGTTTCGTGGCTCGGCTGGACGTTCCGCTGGCGAAATCCCCGGCCTCGAAGACCGCCACGGAGAACCCCCGCGCCGCCGCATCGAGGGCCACGCCCAGACCCGTCGCGCCGCCGCCGATCACGACCAAGTCAAAGGTCTTTGTCGGCCCTGCGATCTGCGCCAAGGCGTCGTGGCGAAGCGGCGACGAGGGTGCCATTGGCGACGAGGGCGACGGAGAGTGCCGGATGGATGAGGTGGCGGGCGACGACCGCTCGCCCATCGTACCGGGACCGGTCCCTGAGGAGGCATCGTCGTCCGGGTAGACTGCCTCGATATCACATCGCTCACTGCCTCGTGGAAGCCACCCGGATGCACACGAACCGTTCCGCCTTGTTTCTGCTGTGGTGCGCCGCCGCGGCCGTGTCCCCGGCCGGCGCTCATGCCAGCGACGCCGATGTGGCCGCGTCCCGCGCGATTCTCGACGGCTGGCAGGGAGAGGCCCCGGAGAAGGGGGAGCGGCGGCTGCACGTGATCGCGTGGCGGGTGAAGGACCGTGGCTTCCCGAGCGATCACCAGGCGCGGCTGGATCGGATCATGACCCACATCCAGGACTTCTACCGCCGTGAGATGGAGCGGCACGGGTTCGGGCCGCGGACGATCCGACTCGAACGCGACGCCGCCGGCAAGCTGGTGGTGCACGAGGTGGTCGGCGAAGGATCCTGGGCCGACTACGACGGGCCCGACGGCCAGCGGATCCGCACGGAGTGCGTGCCAGCGCTGCGGGCCAAGGGGATCGACATCGACCGCGAGACGGTGATGATCTTCACGAACCTGGCCGAGTGGGATCAGGAGAAGCTCGTGTTCCGGCACAAGAGCCCATACTACGCCGGCGGCGACTGGCGGCGGGGCACGGCCTGGCAGCTCGACAGCCCCGAACTCGACACGACGAACCTCGCCGCCCGGGAGCCGCTCGTGCAGGATGGCCAGTACGGCCGGATCTCGCTCGGCAAGCACAACTCCATCTTCATCGGCGGCATCGCCCATGAACTCGGCCACGCGCTCGGCTTACCCCACTGCCGGGAGCGGCCCGACGAAGAGGTTCAGGGCACGGCGCTGATGGGCAGCGGTAACCGCACGTATGGCGACGAACTGCGGGGCGAGGGCAAGGGCTCGTTCCTCACGCTCGCGCACGCCCTGCGGCTCGCCGCGCACCCGCAGTTCTCCGGGTCGGTGAAGGGCCTGGGCATCGAGCCGCAGGGGGCGTTCGCCGAGCTCGCCGTCGAGCGGGCCGCCGACGGCAAGTCGTTTCGCCTGACCGGCCGGGTGTCGGGGGAGCCGCCGGTGTACGCCGTCATGGGCTACCTCGATCCCGCGGACGGCGGTGACTACGACGCCCGCACCGTGTCGGCCGTGCCCGACACCGAGGGACGGTTCGCGCTCGACTGCGCGCCGCTCGTGCCCGGGCGAACGGCCGAACTGCGGCTCGTCGCCTGCCATGCCAATGGGGCCACGACCGGCCGGGGCGAGCCCTACGCGGTCGCCAAGGACGGCACCGTCGATGTCGAGACGATGCAGGTGGCGTTCGGTCTGGCACCGTTTCTCGAGACCCTTTCAGCCGAAGGGCCAGCGGCGGCCCGCGGGGTGGCGCCCGCCGATGGGCCGGCGGCCCGGTTCGCCGCGGCCGTGCTCCGGGGCCGGTCGCCGGGTCGCGAGACGGTCGATCCCGCGGCCACGGAGGAGTCCGTCACCACGCTCGCACTGTCTCAGGCGAAGCCGGCCCAGGCGAAGGTGGGCTGGCTGAATCCGGCCTATGACCATCTCCCGCGGCCTGAGGCCGTGATCGAGTCGGGGGGCCGGATGTTCGAAACCGGCATCTACGCGCACGCGCCCGCCCTCCACCGCTACGACCTCGCCGGGCAGTGGCGGCGGCTCCGCGGCGAGTGCGGCCTGCCGACCCAGTCGGGCGGGTCGGTGGTGTTCGTGATCGAGGCCGACGGCCGTGAGGTGTTCCGGTCGGGGAAACTGGGGCCCGGCAAGACGGCGGCGTATGACGTCGACCTGGCCGGCGTTTCAACGCTCGAACTCGTCACCGAGGACGCCGGCGACGGCAACGAGGCGGACTGGGGCGTGTGGCTCGCGCCCGAACTCGCGCGATAGTCAACGCCCGGAGAATCCGCACAACCCGTACGGCGCTGCCCTTCCTTCCGGGTGCGGGCCAGGCTCGGTAGGATCGACGAATGTCTCCCGTCCCGCCCTCCGCCAGTCTTCCCATGAACGAGCCCGTCCGCGTCGGTGTCGTCGGCCTCGGCACGGTCGGCTCGGGCGTGGTCAGGCTGCTCGTCGGCTCGGCCGACCACATCACCCGCCACGCCGGCCGGTCGATCGTGGTCGAGCGGGCCGTCGTCCGCGATCTCGCCAAGCCGCGGAACCTGCCGCTGCCGGCCGACCGCATCTCCGACGACATCCGCAGCGTCTCCCGCGATGAGTCGATTGCTGTGGCCGCGCTGCTCGTGGGCGGCCTGGAGCCGGCCCGCTCGATGGCGATCGACCTGCTGGAGCATGGCAAGGACGTGGTCACCGCCAACAAGGCGCTGATCGCCGAGCACGGCCCCGAACTCTTCGACCTGGCGCGGCGGCTCGGACGTTCGATCGCCTTCGAGGCGGCGGCCGCCGGTGGGATCCCGATCGTCGCGGCCATCGGCCAGTGCCTTGCCGCCAACCAGATCGAGAGCATCCGCGGGATCCTGAACGGCACGAGCAACTTCATCCTCTCGCGAATGGAGGAGGAAGGGGCCGACTACGCCGCCGTGCTGAAGGCCGCCCAGGAGGCAGGCTACGCCGAGGCCGACCCAGCCATGGACGTCGACGGTACCGACGCGGCCCACAAGCTCGCGATCCTCTCCCACCTCGCCTTCGGCGTGTGGGTGCCGTGGGCTGACATTCCCCGCACGGGGATCGAGCAGATCGACCAGGGCCTGATGGCCTATGCCGCAAAGCTCGGCTACCGGATCCGCCTGGTGGCTACCGCTGCGCGGGTGGACGGCCGGCTGGCGATGCGGGTCTCCCCCGCGCTCGTGAAGGTGGGTACGCCGCTGGCCGAGACCCGCGGTGCCTACAACGCCGTGAGCATCGTGGGCGACGCCGTGGGCCGGCTGTTCTTCCACGGGCTCGGCGCAGGGCAGATGCCCACGGCGTCGGCCGTTGTGGCCGACATCATCGACACGGTCGTGGGCCGGGCGGCGATCACCTTCCAAGCCACCGGGATCCTCGACGCCGAGAGCCCGGCCGCGCGGATCGCCGGGGTCGAGATGCCCCAGCGGCACTTCCTCCGGATCCCCGTCCTCGACCGCCCCGGCGTGATGGCCGAGATCTCGGGCATCCTCGGCCGGCATGGTGTCTCGATCGCCTCGCTGATCCAGCACGAGAGCGGCACCAGCGGCCCCGTGCCACTGGTGATCATGACCCACCACTGCCCGCCCAGCGCGGTGGCGAAGGCTCTCGCCGAAATCGGCCGCTCGGCCGTCGTGCGCGGGGGATGCGACTGTCTGCCGGTGCTCGATGATTGGCGGCCGGCCGAGCCGCGGTAGGAGGCCTGAGCGCGATGAAATACGCGATCGTGATTCCGGACGGCGCGGCCGACGAGCCGCAGGCAACCCTCGGCGGCAGGACCCCGCTCGAGGCGGCCGCGACGCCCGCCCTCGACGCGCTGGCCGCGCGCGGCCGCGTGGGCCTGACCAACCATGTGCCCGACTCGCTGCCTCCCGGCTCCGAGGTGGCGTGCATGAGCCTGATGGGCTACGACCCGCTCGTGTATTTCACCGGGCGGGCACCGCTCGAGGCCGCGGCCAAGGGGATCGTGCTCGGGCCCCGCGACCTCGCCGTGCGCTGCAACCTCGTCACCATCCGGCCGCACGACGGCCAGCGGGTGATGGAAGACTTCACCGCCGGCCACGTCTCGACCGAGGAGGCCACCGAGCTGCTCGCCGCATGCCAGCGGGGGCTGGCCGCCGACTTTCCCGCGCTCGCTGCCGCCTGGACTTTCACGCCTGGCGTGAGCTACCGCAACATGCTGCTCTACCGCGGCGAGGGTTGCTGTGCCGCCCAGGCGGCCGAGGATCCGGCGGACGGGCTGCCGTTGGGGGTCGACCTGCGCACCACGCCGCCGCACGACCTCATCGACAAGCCCGTCGTGGATCACTTCCCGCGGGGCACCGGCAGCCGGCTCCTGACCGAGATCATGGCCAAGAGCGCCGGCTGGCTTGCGGACCATCCGGTGAACCGGAGGCGGGAGGCCGCAGGCCGGCGGCCCGCCACGCACGTCTGGCTCTGGGGCGCGGGCCGGGCTCCCGCCTTCGAGCCCTTCACGAAGACGTTCGGCTGCTCCGGCACCATGATCACGGCCGTGGACCTGCTCCGGGGCCTGGCGGCGCTCGCCGGCTGGAAGCGGCTCGAGGTGCCGGGCGCGACCGGCTACCTCGATACCGACTACGCCGCCAAGGGCAGGTACGCCATCGCCGAGCTCGCCACGGCCGACCTCGTCTGCGTCCATGTCGAGGCGCCCGACGAGGCCAGCCACCAGGGCGACGCCGCGGCGAAGGTGAAGGCGATCGAGGAGATAGACGCCAGGATCGTGGCCCCGCTGGCCGCCCACCTCGCCACGCTCGGCGACCATCGGATCCTCGTCTGCCCCGACCATCCGACCTTCATCGCCACGAAGACCCATTCCCGCGGCGGTGTGCCCTTCGTGATGGCCGGCAGCGGGGTCGCCCGCGACGGTGCGACGGCCTATCACGAGGCCGCGGCGGCCGCCACGGGCGACTCGGTGCTTCCAGGGTGGACGCTGATGGGCCGGTTTCTGAACGGGTGATCGAACGGGTCCGCCCGCCGGGCCCGAGGCAGGAGAGGCATACGCATGGCACTGGTCGTCCAGAAGTTCGGCGGCACGAGCGTCGCTGACCCCCAGAAGATCAAGGCGGCCGCCGCCAAGGCGATCGCGCGGCACGACGCAGGCGACCAGGTGGTGGTCGTGGTGAGCGCCATGGGCCACCAGACCGACCACCTCGTCGAACTCGCCGGCGAGATCACGCCGCGGCCAAACGCCCGCGAGATGGACATGCTGCTCTCGACGGGCGAGCAGGTGAGCGTGGCTCTGTTCGCGATGGCGATCCAGGCGGCGGGCCGAGAGGCGGTGAGCCTGACCGGCGCCCAGATCGG
>JBJTPO010000159.1:0-1634 GCA_046075145.1 Planctomycetota bacterium | reverse complement strand
TCCATTATCTGCGGGAGACCTTCCTCAAGGACCGCAATCCCCGCTGGTACACGCCCGTCACCCCCGCCTATCTCGCCTCGCTACCCGCCGGCACGAGCCGCGGCCCCGAGCCGTCGCAGATCAAGCCCTGGCGGCTCCACGACTACGGGCCGTACCTGGCAGCGACGTTCGAGGTGGGGGAGGGGGGCGGCAACATCGCTCGCAAGGGCCTGGCCGTCCGGCTCGACGACGGCCCGGGAGGCGTGGGGCGGGGCCATGCCTGGGTTCTCTACGAACTCGACACGCTGCGAGCGGCTGCCTTCTGGACGGGTGACCGCTTCATCGACTGGGCCGGGATCAACTTTGACGGCCGACACAGCGCTCACCCCCGCGTGGCCGGGGACGTTCAGGCGGCGCTGGCCACGATGCCCGGCTGGGCGGAGCCGGAGACGGGATCCTTCACCGATCCGCGGCCGCTGGGCCGCGACAAGCGGCCCTACGGCCCGCTTCCCCGAACGCACGTGCGATTGAAGTCGCTGCATCACGTGAGCCGCGGCGGCACGGCGGCAGAGCCACGCAGCGGCGTCGTGCTCGACTACCAGGTGGGGGCCACGCCCGTCCTGGAGACGCCCACGCTCGGGCGGCCGCTCGTGGTCGATGGCCGCGAGGTGCCGTTGCTCGTGCGCGCCTTCCTGCTGGGGCCGCGGCCCCGGGAACTGGTCGTGCGGCTGGCGGCGGAGCCGGCGGCTGCGGCGCTCGTGGGCGCAGCGACCGGCGGCCCGCGGGTCGTCACACGCGACGGCCACGTCGAGCTCCTGATCCCGGCGGGTGATGAGCCGCTCGACGTGGCGGTGGCCGTGGCGGCGGCCGACCCGGCGGTGCTTGCGCGGCACGCGGCGTCCCTGGCGGTTCCGGGCCGGGTAGCCGGCGGCCGGCCGGCCCCGCGGCTCTGGGCCGCAACCGTCGAGACGAGGATTGCCGCCGGCAGCGGCGCCGGCCCTTTCGCCGTGGACGTGCTCGCGGCGCCCGAGGCCAACCCGTGGAACGCCCAGGTGCGGTTCTCCGGGATCGACTTCGTCGGGCCCGACGAGGCCGTGATCTGCTCCTGGGATGGCGACGTCTGGCTCGTACGCGGCATCACGTCGTCGGCCGGCACGCTCGCCTGGCGGCGGATCGCCTCGGGCTTGTTCCAGCCGCTCGGCGTCAAGGTGATCAACGGCACGATCCACGTTGGCTGCCGCGACCGGATCGTGAAACTCGTGGATCTCGACGGAGACGGGATGACCGACCGCTACGACACCTTCAACGACGACCACCAGGTGACCGAGCATTTTCACGAGTTCGCGATGGGCCTGGAGACCGACGCCGACGGCAACCTCTACTATGCCAAGAGCGCCCGTCACGCCCTCCCGGCGGTGGTGCCCCATCACGGCACGCTCCTCAAGGTGACGCCAGATGGCGAGCGCACGGAGATCCTGGCGACCGGCTTCCGGGCCGCCAACGGCGTCTGCGTGGAGACCGACGGCACGTTCTGGGTGACCGACCAGGAAGGACACTGGAATCCAAAGAACCGGATCAACCACGTGCGGCCGGGAGGCTTCTACGGCAACATGTTCGGCTACCACGGTGTGACCGACGAGCGCGACGCCGCCATG
>JBJTPO010000158.1:0-3293 GCA_046075145.1 Planctomycetota bacterium | reverse complement strand
ACCACGATCTCGTCATAGGCCTCGGTCTGGGAGAGCCGCTCCGCGGGGCCGAGGAACTCCAGGCCGGCGTCGCCGAACCGGTAGCGGCCCGGCTCGATCGCCGCCTGGACCACGACGTCCTCGCCGGCGACGTTGTGCAGGCAGAGCTGAGAGACGTCGAGCGGCCGCGTCTCCGCGTTGTATTCGCTGACGAACTCCTCGTCGACGTTGATCTCGGGCAGGAAGGGAACCATGTGGAGGAAGCTGACCGGGATCCGCCCGAGTTCCTGCTGCCGGTCGGCCATCAGGGCCGTCGTGCCGAGGAACCGGGGGTTGATCTCGGTGAAGTAGATCGAGCGGCCGTCGGAGACGAAGTCGATCCCGAAGATCCCCCGAAAGCCGCAGTGGCCGCCGATGCACAGTTCGCCGAGCCACTCGCCGACCCGTGCTTGGATCGCCCGCATCTGCTCGACTTCGTGCTCCTGGAGGTGCGATCCGGAGAAGTCGTTGCCGCACCATCCGAAGCTGAGGTTCGTGAGGCCGGGCTGGCCGATCACCTGCAGCGACGGCTCGCCGAGCAGGACGGCGTCCTCCGTCCTGACCGCTGCCATGCTCAGGCTACGGCCATCGATGAACCGCATCACCGAGGCCGCGGCGCCCCGGTGGGCCTCGGCCAGGGCCCGGAAATCGGCCTGGTCATGGATCAGGTGCACGCCCGACCCGGCCGCGGAATGGTCGAGGCTGACCACCAGCGGCAGGCCGTACCGCCGGGCCAGACCGTCGAACTGGTGGGGAGCCAGGAAGACTTCCGAGCCGGGGATCACCGGCACGCCCAGGTTCTTGAGTTCCCGCCGCACCCAGGTCTTGCGGTTGAGCATCTCCGTGATCGCCGCGGCGGGATTCATGATCCGGACGCTGGGATACTCCCGGGCCAGCCGCTCGAGCTCCCGCGACGACTGGTAGCAGAGCACGTACGACTCGGGGAAGTTCTCGTGCAGCCGGCGGATGCTCTCCTCCAGGAATGGCTGCAGCTCCTCCATGCTCGAGTCGGTCCGCACTCGCGACGTCTTCTCCGAGGAGAAGAAGAAGTCGAACGAGTTTTCCACGCGGGCCGGCTCCTTGCCGTACCGCGTGATGGCCATCACGTTGATGTGCGGCTGGAGGAAGTCACCCGACAGCCAGTCGAGCATGCGGAGGGAATAGCATCCCAGGCCGCGGTCGAGCAGGGCGGGATGGCGGTCGAAGTTCTCGAACGAGCGTTCGATCGTGGCGGCGAGCCTGGTCACGCGGCACCTCCGGCGTGACGCGCGAGCCTGAGGGAAGCGGACGACGGGCGGGCTGACGACGGGCGGGTCGGGGTGTCGCATCGACCCGATGCGCGGCGGAGACCGCCGAAGGGGGCCAGGGGGCAGGCGGGGCTCATCGGCCGCGACGCTCGCATTTCCAGCGGACGAGTGTCCGCGACGTGGGGGCAGGAAGGGGAAGGCGGGAACGAACTGACACCATGCACGTCGCGTGCCGTGCAAGGAAGAACTGCCCTGGCGCAGAAGGCGCCCGGGCGAAGCCGGCATGCGAGGCCGGAGCCAAGCACGTGGTCATGAAAAAATGACAATCCGATGGAACGCTTGCGATCGGGATCACGACCGCGACCGACATTTTTGCAATCTTACACGCCGCCGCGGTGCCGTGCAGCGACCGCGAAAGACGGAATTTTCAGGCCGGCTAGGCACGCGGGCGGACCGGACTGGAAGCCTGAAAAATGGTAGAAACGGCGGGGTTCCGCCGCACCGTTCGGCTTCGCCTTGCGAGTCTGGCGGCCGTCTGAGCCGGGTTTGACGCCCCAACCGATGAAACCGCCCCTTCCCGTCGGTGACACCTCCCGGCCCGCCGCCGGCCCGGAAAAGGCCGCCCCGATCGGGTCGTCGGCCAGCCTGCCGCCCGGATGGGGTCCGTTCGTTCCGGCTGGCGAGAGCGTGCTGGCAAGCTGTCGGTACGACCTGGACTCGACCGGCCGGTTCGCGTCGGGCCGGATCGTGCTCACCGATGGCCGGATCGTGGCCGACGATCCGGCGACGGGCGACGTCGGTCGGCCGCCGCGTGTCTGGCTGCTCGACGACGCCTGCGAACTCGCCGTGCGGATGCGGGTTTCCTTCGGCCGGCTCGACCTGCTGCGGGCCGGCCGCCCCGAGGCGGCCTGGCAGTTCACGTCGGCCAAGGCGACCGCCGTCCAGTCGCTCGCGGAGGCCTGGCGCGCGCGGCGGGAGCCGCGGCCGGCGGGCGACGAAACCGCCGCCGCGGAGCCGCCGGCTCAGCCCTCACGGTGGCTCGACGATGATGACGGTGGTGGTGATCGCGGCTCGTGGCGGCCGCTCGTGCGCGTGCTCGGGTTCTCGCGGGACCATGCCGGCGTCGCCATGCTCGGTTGCCTCCTGTCCCTGGCCAGCACGGCGATGGCGCTGGTACCCCCCTACGTCACGATGCCGCTGGTGGACACGGTGCTGATCCCGCGGCAGTCCGGGCGGGACGTGCCCTTCCAGCTCGTATGGTGGTACCTCGGCCTCCTGACCGCGGCGGCCATCGTCTCCTGGCTGCTTGCCTGGGCCCGGGCCTGGACGCTGGCCTGGGTCAGCGAGCGGATCGCGGCCGACCTCCGCAGCCGCACCTACGCCCACATGCAGAGCCTGTCGCTCGACTTCTTCGCCTCCCGGCGCACCGGCGACCTGATTTCGCGGGTCAGCAGCGACACGGAGCGGATCAACAACTATCTCTCGATGCACCTGATTGACTTCTCGTCGAACGTGCTGCTCGTGCTGCTGACGGGGCTGGTGCTCGTCTGGATCAGCCCGCAGTTGGCGCTCGTGACGCTGGTGCCGTTCCCGTTCGTGGTCTGGCTGGTGAACGCCGTGCGGGAGCGGATGCGGCGGGGATTCACCCGGGCCGGCACGGCCTGGGCCGACATGACGAGCCTCCTGGCCGACGCGATCCCCGGGGCCCGCGTGGTGAAGGCCTTCGCCCAGGAGGCGCGGGAGAGCCGCCGGTTCGGGGCGGCCAACCAGGGCGTGCTGGCGGCCAACGACCGGGTCAACGTGATCTGGTCCTTCTTCGGCCCGCTCGTCAGCCTGGCCAACGAACTCGGCCTGCTCGTGGTGTGGGCTGCCGGAGCCTGGCTCGTGTTCGGTGGTTCGCTCACGGTCGGTGCGCTGACCGCGTTCCTGGCCTACATCGGCCGTTTCTACGGCCGGCTCGAGTCGATGGTGCGGATGGTGCCTGCCACCCAGCGGGCCGCGGCCAGCGCCGAGCGGATCTTCGAGATC
>JBJTPO010000157.1:0-2904 GCA_046075145.1 Planctomycetota bacterium | reverse complement strand
GAGTTCCGCGGTGAGGATCCGGCCGTGCCCATCAAGCCCGTGCACAAGATGACCAAGGCCCAGGTGCGGGCCGAGCTCGAGCCGGCCGGGTTCCGGGTGGCCCGGGAGTTCGACCGGCTCCCCTGGCAGCACCTGCTGTTTTTTTCCGCCGGGGACCCCCCCGGCCCGGCCGGCAACCGGTGAGCCCTGTCCCAAAACCTCGTAATTCCCGGGCAAAAACCCGGTTCGCCGATGGTGGGAAATTGGTTTTCCGGGGAGGCCCGCCTATTGCATTCGAAAGCGTTCGCCGCGATACTTGGGGGGGTAGAAGGGCAAGGACGATTCGGGGCGACAAACGTCTGGTTTTCAAGCTCCGGTCCAGAGGGTTCACCGCATGTCGATTCGCCCCTCCAGCTTCCGCACGGCTGACGCCGCCTGCCGCAACCCGCGGGGTGGCTCGCTTGATCCGGCGATCGTCGAGGATGTGACCACGGCCACGTGCGTCGCCGAACCGGCGTTCGCGACCAACTGGGTGCTCGGCTCCAATCCGCACATGCGGAGGATCGCCAAGTCGATCGAGCGGGCCGCCGAGGTCGAGTGCACGGTGCTCGTGTCGGGCGAGACGGGCACGGGCAAGGAACTCTGGGCGCGGCTGCTGCACCGCAGCGGCCCGCGGCGAAACAAGGCCTTCGTGCCGGTGAACTGCGCCGCGCTGACGGCAACACTCGCCGAAAGCCAGCTGTTCGGCCACGAGAAGGGGGCGTTCACCGGTGCCGCCGGAAAGGCGCTCGGCATCTTCCGGGCTGCCGAGGGGGGCGTGGTCTTCCTCGACGAGATCGGGGAGATGCCCGCGGAGCTCCAGCCCAAGCTGCTCCGCGTGCTCCAGCAGCGAGAGGTGCTCCCAGTGGGTGCCTCGGAGCCGGTTCCGATCAACGTGCAGGTCGTCGCCGCCACCAACCGCGATCTGGAGCAGGAGGTCGAGAAGGGCGCCTTCCGCGAGGACCTCTACTACCGCCTCAACATGATCGAGTTGCGGGTGCCGCCGCTCCGCGAGCGGCCTGAAGACATTCCCGCGTTCGTGGAGTTCTTCTCGCAGCGGTTCGCCGATCGCTACGGGCTGCCCGCGTGGGAGCCCTCGGCCGAGCAGCTCGCCGAGTTCTGCATCTTTGATTGGCCCGGCAACATCCGGCAACTGGAGCATTGCCTCGAGCAGGCGTATGTGCTGCAGGAGGAGCCGCGGCTGCCGGTCAAGGCCACCGCCCGAGCCGTGGGTTCCGGACGCCTTCCCTGCCTCGATCTCGCCAAGCTCCGCGAGCGGGCGATTCGTGAGGCCTTGGAAGTGACTCGGGGCCACAAGGCCAACGCGGCCAAGTTGCTCGGTGTTCACGCCAACACGATGACCCGGCTGCTCAAGGAGCTCGACGGCCGGGTGGACGACGCCGAATCGAGCGACGCCTGAACGCTCACGGCACCCGACAGGTGCCCTCGTCGCAGCGGCCGGCGATTCGGTAACGGCTGCGGGCCACGACGCCGTAGAGCCACCGCCAGACGGGCAGGCTGCCTGGCAGATGCAGCGGTACGGCCAGTGGCCAGAGCAGCGGCAGCCGCCGCGAGAGGTAGCGCACCGCCTCGGCCCCGGCGCGGGAGCGTCCCCGCGTGTCCACCACGTGCATCTCGCGGCTGAGATCATCGGGGGCGAGTTCCGGAAACTGCTCCACCGCGGCCGGATCGTGCAGCGACACGAATCGCAACCGGCCGGTCGGATCCAACCGGCGGAGGATCGCGATCTGGCTGCGGCAGAACCGGCACTGCCCGTCGTAGAGGACCGTGTCGTGCTGCGGCCGGGCGGCGACCACGCGAACCGGCGGGCGGCGGGCCGGCGACTGGGCGGTCATGGCAGCGATCCCGGTGAGGCGGCTCCCACGTCGCCGCAAGGAAAAGAACCGTGGGCCCGCCACGAGCCTAACGGACGACGCCCTTCAGCCCCTCGTCCCAGCGGCCGGCGGCGGTTCGCTCAACGGACGTGGGGCTGCGAAGGGCTCATTCGCGGCAGTTGGCAAAAGTGAAGGATCGTGGCCGCCCCCACCGAGAGCAGCGTCCAGGGTGCCCAATCCGGGGCCTGGAAGTTGCGTTCCCCACTCTGGCCATCGAGCGGCACCAGGACGGCCGAGTCCACGATGAGCATCTCCACACCCAGAATGCAGGCGAAGATGCCCGCTGCCAGCAGTACGCTCTTCAACATCGACCACCTGCCGGACGAAACCGGCAGCCAAGGGGTCCGTCGCGGCGAGCGGGCCACGCGCCGCTCCGCACACACCCAGATGCATCGGCACTCAACCCGGAAAACTCGACGGGAGGGGCGGGCCGTGCCGGTCGTGCGGGCTGTCAGGCCTCGAGGCCACCGGCGGCCGCCTCGGGCGGCTCGCCCGCGGCCGGCCGGATCGGACGCCGGTCGGTGACCGTGCCCGGCACCAGCACCGGTGCGGCGGTGGCCGCCTCCACGAGCCGGCGGAGTTCGTCACCGTCGATCACCTCGCTCTCCATCAGCCGGGCCGTCACCGCCTCGAGGGCTGCGCGGCGGCTCTCCAGGATCAGCCGCACGGCCTCCATCGCCGCGTCGACGATCCGGCGAACCTCCTGATCGATCTCGCGCGCGGTCTGCTCGCTGTGGCTGCGGGCGGCCGGCAGGTCGGCCCCGGCGGCCGCCAGGAACGGCGACCGCGGGCTCTCCCGGTATGTGACGCGGCCGAGCCGGCTCATGCCATAGTCCATGACCATCGCCCGGGCGATCTCGCTGGCCCGCTCGAGGTCATTCTGAGCGCCTGTGGAGACGTCGGCGTAGACCATTTCCTCGGCGATCGTTCCGGCCAGGAGCACCTGGATCCGGCTCTCCAGTTCGCTCTGCGTGAGCAGGTAGCGGTCGTC
>JBJTPO010000156.1:0-1881 GCA_046075145.1 Planctomycetota bacterium | reverse complement strand
CCGGCCCATCGCGGCCTCGATCATCGCCGCCACGAGGCTCGATGCAAACAGGGTGGCGAGGCCGACGAACGACGTGGTCAGCCGCGGGTTCACCTCCAGGACCCGGTCGTCTCGGCCGTCGGGCCGGTGACCGAGGATCAGATCAACCCCGAGCCACCCCGCATCGGCATCCAGGGCGGCGGCGACCCGGAGCGCGAGGGCCTTCGCCCTCTCGGCCGCTGGCTCATCGGTGAGCAGATCGCTGCCGAGGTAGCGGGGCGTCGGGCCGGCGGTGAATCGCTGCCGCATGGGTGGCAGGGCGACCGTGGCCGCCGCCCCGCAGAGGAGCGACACGCCGACGGGCGTGCCGGCGGCGACTGTCTCGAGCCGGGCCGGCCCGGTGACCGGCGTAGCATCGAACCGCCCGATGATCTGGAGCGACTCGCCACCACAGCCGTCACGGGCCTTGCAGACGGCCGGCAGGCGAAATCCCGCGGGCATCGCCTCTCCCGCCGCGAGGCTGCGGCCCGCCGGCACCGGCAGGCCTCGGGCCGCGAGCGTGTCGATCGTGAGCTGCTTGTCGGCGGCGGTCGCGATCACACGGTCGGCCGGCGCGAGCACCCGACCACCGGCCGACCGCACGGCCCGCACCCGGTCGAGCAGGATCCCATTGCTCTCGGGGGCCACGATCAGCGTCCAGTCGGCGTGGGTGGCCGCTGCGACGAGCGCCGCCCGGTCATCGCCGGGAGCCACGGCGAGTTGCTTGGAACGTGGTGGCAGGTCGAGCGGCCGGCTCGCGTCCACGAGCACGGCGATCTCGAGCCCGGGCCCCTTCATCGCATCGGCGGCAAGCGCCTCGAGCATCATCCGCCCTTCGCGGGCGATCGTCGGGGCGTCCTCGACGAGCCCGCCGGAGGAGCACCATTCATAGAGCAAAACCCGCATGAGCCAAAGTCTGCCAGACCTGAGTCGCACTGGCTACCGCGTGGGTCGCGGCTGCCCATGCCATCTCGCCGGACGCTCGCTGCGTCTCACGTGCGGGCTCGGGGTTGCCCGACCCCGTCGCCCGGACGTTCACTTCGGACATCCTGTCCTCCGTTCACTCGATGCTGGCTGCGCTTCGGCATCCTGCCTGCGCTTGCCATCAACGCCGGCTCCGGGGAACCGGCAGCCCCGAGCAGTCCATTGTCGGAACTAGCCTTGGGCCCTCGGTCCGCGGACTTCGGTTGCCATCACGCCCCGCATTCGGCGGAGCAGAGCCCGGCCGCCGCATGGGATTCGTATGAGCGAACGCAGCGCGCAGCAAGGCGTACGAACACGGCCGCCCGGAGGTGCGGCCGGCGGCCGGGGCCGGAGGCCCGCGGGCCGCGAAGGCTGCAGGGGGCAGGGATGCCCCTGCAGCCCTGAAGACTTTTGCGGGATGGGCGACCCCGACCCACGCAGCGGGTGGCCTCAGCGAGTCCAGGCGCCGCTCCCAATCCCCTACCACTCGCCCCGCAGCCAGTCGGCGATCAGGCCGATCTGCTCGTTCGTGAGCCGCGGCACGGAGCCCTCCGCCGCCTTGCCGAAGCTCGGCATCCGGTCGTTGGTTTCGCCGTAAAACCGCTCGTGAGTCGGGTCGGCGATGATGCCCACCAGCCACTCGCGGCCGCCCCAGCCGGTCAGGTCGCAGGCGGTGCCGAGGTCCGTGCCGTTGTCGCGAAAGCGATGGCAGGCACCGCACCGCTCCTGGTTCGAGACGTGGTCGCGGCCCAGCTCGATGACCGCGGGTGGCGTCTTCGGGTCGCCGAGGCCCGACTCCGTGGCCATGGCGGCGATCACCGCCTCGATGTCGGCCGGCTTCCAGGTGTCGGCGTCCTGCAGGTCGCCCTGCACGAAGCCCACCATGTCGCCGTCCTTGTG
>JBJTPO010000155.1:0-1246 GCA_046075145.1 Planctomycetota bacterium | reverse complement strand
GATGATTTTCTCCACGCTGGCGCTCGTCGTCGGGTTTCTCGCGCTCACCACCAGCGGCTTCATGCCCACCGTCTCCTTCGGCTGGCTCTCCTGCCTCACCCTCCTGGGCGGCCTGGTCGGCAACCTGGTCGTGCTGCCGGTGCTGCTGACGCTGCTCGCCCCGCGGCTCGCCCGGCCTTCACGCGAGCTCGGGGTTGCCCGTGCCCCGAGAGCCGGCGTTGACGGCAAGCGCAGGCAGGATGCCGACGCGCGGCCAGCATCGAGTGAGCGAAGGCCAGGATGGCCGCAGCGCACGTCCGGCGACGGGCACGGGCAACCCCGAGCGGACCATTGATGGGTCGAGGAGACATTGATTGCCGCTCCGTGCGCGCGGGGTGTACAACACGGCCTCACCACGAGGAGTTTTTTGGATGACCCGCGAGTTCCTGCCCGCCGGCACTGCCGGCATCATCGAAGCGACCACGGCCCCCAAGCTCGGGGCCCTCGAGGCCGACGCGCTGGTCGTGTTCCTCACCGAAGGGGGCGTGGGCGACGGGGGGGCCGCCGCAGCGGACGCCGCCACCGGCGGACTGCTCGCGCGACTGGCCGCCGCAGGCGAACTCGCCGGCCGCCGTTACGACTGCGTGCCCATCCTCGCGCCGGTCGGGCTTGCGGTCGGTCAGGTGCTCGTGGTCGGCCTCGGTCGCCGCGAGGAGGTGGACGCGGGGGTCGTGTATCGGGCGGCGGCAGCCGCCGCCCGTCATCTGGCCGGCCGGCCCCGCAGCCGCGTCGCCTTCCTGCCGGAGTCGTCGTGGAGCACGCCCCGGCTCGAGCAGGCCGTGGCCGGCGCCGCCGTCGGCATGGTGGGGCAAGATCTCTACCGCGCGGAGCCCAAGCGAACGCGGTTCGGCACCACCCACTGGCTCGGGGCCGACCCCGCGGCGGTGGCCCGTGGGGCCATCCTCGCCGACGGCGTGAACCTGGCCCGCCGGCTGGTTAACGCATCGCCCGACCACATGTATCCGGAGTCGTTCGCCGAGGAGGCCGCCGCCGTCGCCGGTCGCACCGGCCTCGACATCGAGATCTGGGACGAGGACCGGCTCCGCCGCGAGCGGTGCGAGGCGCTGCTCGCGGTAGCCCGGGGCAGCGTGCGGTCGCCGCGGCTCGTGCTGCTGCGCTATCGGGGCCGGCCGCGGACCAGCGGCGACCATCCCGACCTCGCGCTCGTCGGCAAGGGTGTGACCTTCGACTCCGGCGGCCTGTCGCT
>JBJTPO010000154.1:0-10785 GCA_046075145.1 Planctomycetota bacterium | reverse complement strand
GGTTGCGGTAGATCGGCAGGTGACGGTAGTAGACCTCGAGAATCATGGTGGCCAGCGAGGTGCAGTAGAGCCGGCCCGCCGCGTGGGCGCCGTGGCCTTCACTCACTCCGTCGTACCAACTGCCTGCCTCATGGCCGTTGTTGGACTGCGCCTTGAGCAGCATCGCCTTCATCTTGCTGTTCCACGCGATCCACATCTCACCCTCCATGTGGTGCATGATCTGCGTGCCGTAGTAGCAGTAGTAAAGATCCTGGGTGGGACCGACCGTGGCGAGCTTCCTCGAGCCCTCCTGAATGCCCGGGTGGTCCTTCTTCCAGCCGAGATACATCCGGCACAGCAGCCCAACGGCGGAACGGGCCGGGCTCGGGTTCGAACTATCGAGGTAGCCGTAGGTGGCGCCAAACTCATCCGACTTGACCGAGTCCAGAAACTCGACCGCCTTCTTGACGGTCAGCGGATTGACCTGGAGGTAGGCCATGTTGCCGCTCTTGAGGGCCATGATCTGCCAGCCCACTGCCGAGGTGTCGCCGGGCTGCCGCGGCTCGTACCGCCAGCCGCCCCCCTGGGGATCCTGGGCCGCCATGATGAAGTTCAGAACAGACTGCGTAGGGGCCGCGAGTCGCTTGTCCTGCGACATCGCGAAGCATTCGGACAGCGCGATGCCGGCCAGACCCTGCGAATACAGGTTGCCACCCGCGCCGTACGCCTTGCCCTTGCCGTCGATCACCATCTTCACGAGGAAGCCGATTCCGGCCTCGATCGGCTTCTTGTACGGGCCCTCGCGATGCGTGTAGCCGCGGCCCAGGAAGGGAAGGAGTGCCATGGCGGTGGCTCCGCAGCGATCCCGTCCTGTGGACTCACCGGAGTGCGAGCACTTGCCCATGCAACTCGGGCACGTCGTCAGGTCGAATGACCAACCGCCATCGGGCAACTGATGCTGGACGATCCACTTGAGCGCTCGATCCACGGCCTCCTCGGTGTCACCGCCGCCGCCGTTGGCCGCGGCGATCTTCCCGGCGTTGGCCCGCGCGCCCAGGCCGCCGCCGGTGCCGCCGATCGCTCCAATTGTGGACATCATGTCGGAGGCCGGGGCCGTCTCGCTGCCGAAGTCGGTGAGTTCCACGGCGAGGGGGGCAGCGTCGAGATCGTCGGCGAGCGCGGCCACCTCGACCGGCTCGACGGCCACCTCGGTCGTCACCATCACGTCGGCGACGGGATCCTGCGCCTGGTCGGGCGACTCCTCGGGCGCGTCCTGCTCTTCGAGCTCGCTGAACTCCTCCTCCGCTTCGGAGGTGCTCGAGGTGATGACGGTGGGCTTCTCGACCGGCGTGCTGTCGCCGGCGATCAGGGCCATCGCCAACAGCGCGACGATGTGCACGAGCATGCTGATGGCCCAGGCGGGCACCTGCGTCAGGAAGCCACGGCCGGCCAGCCGCACCTCATGCTCCTCCTCTTGGTCGGCTTCGGCCTGGGCGGCGGCCGGAGCAGCCTTGGGCGGAGGAACGTCGGCCGGCTTGGCAGCCGGCTTCGGCGGTGGAACCTGAGCCGCCGGCTTCGGGGCCACCGGCGGCTTCGCTTGGGGTTCGGCCGGCCGCCGCGCGGGCATCGACGTGGGATCGGGATCGATTTGGCTCGCCATGATGGTCACCCCATCGCCAGGAAAACGGCGAACAGACTTCGGCACGGCACCTGTTCGCTCCGAACTTTGGAAGAAGTATAGCAAACCCTTTGTGGCCACGACGGGACGGGGGAGCAGCCGTGCGGCGCCAGCCACGCCCATCCAAACGGGCCCGGGCGGCCAGCGAAAAACGGACGAACCATTCGGCCCAGGAGCCACGCAAATTTCGCTCTTCCGGCCGCTGACTATTCCCGCCCGCCGCCCCGTGGCCTGAGGCACCGGCGGCGGCGGCCGTGCTGTGGCGGCCGGGAAGGGGTTTCCGGCTGGCTTTTCGGGGCCTCGGCGGGTAGCGTGTGAGACTCGGCGGTGCAATCAACCGCCCAGGCTTCCACGACGCGAGTGAGACGAGATGGCGAAGGGCAAGAAGAAGCTCGAGGTGATTCACCTCGTCTGCGAAGAGACCGGCGATCAGAACTACACGCTCCGTCGCAAGAGCGGCGGCGAGAAGCTGAAGGTCAAGAAGTATTCGCCCCGGCTCCGCAAGCACACGGTGCATGTGGAAAAGAAGAAGTAGCGGCTCTCGGGTTGGGGGGCCGGCTCCTCGCGTTGCAGCAGACCGCTCCGCGGCCGCTGAACGCGGCTTGCGCGTCCCCTGTCGCGATCGGCGAGGTTCCGCGGCCTTGACCATGCGGCCTCCATCCCCCGCCAAGCGTTCTTTCGGAAACGCCGTGGGTCGAAGGGGTTTCCCAGCCACGTGAGCAGCATGGACAGGGAGCCTCACACGCGTGGGGCAGACTTGTAGTCTGCCAGGGCTCGGTTCGGGGGTGCGTGGTCTGCGATGCTCCGCGCCCGGTTTCGGCAGGTTGCAAACCTGCCCCACGGCCTGGCGACATGCCACAGGCAACCTCGGCCTTCGGCGCCCCACCCACGAGCATCCCGGATGGAGCCCACCCCGAGCCCGCGTGCGCAAGCCTCACCCTATGGAGTCGAGCGCGTCCGCCACCGCCGCGTCGTCGAGCGGATCGACGGCCATCACGCGATCGGCGCTTTGGGCCAGCGATCGCGGCGGGATCTGGCCGCGCGGGATGAGCAGGAGGCGGCACTCTGCGGGCCGCGTGAAGCCGGCCCGCGTCGGCGCCACGACGACGTCGATTTCGCAGCGGCCGCCCGGGGCCGCTGCGGGCGCCGCGGCCAGGTGACGGGCGACGCAGCGGCCCAGTTCGGTGGTCGCGACGTCGGCCGGGAGACCCCAGGTGACGTCGTCTCGGCCGCGGTAGCGGAGGCCCTCGCGGCACGCCGTGAGCCGGCCGCGGCGGGAGAAGTAAGCGACGTTCGCGCCGTCCCGCCAGCGGGGCGTGGCGGTCGGATCGGTCGGGTGCCAGACGTGCAGCGAGCGAGTGAGGTCGAGCACCGAGTCCAGCCGGACTCCCGCGGCCCGGAGCCTGAGGCCCAGGTCGTCGTCTTCTTGCCCCCAGCCGAGGAACCGTTCGTCAAAGCCGTTGACCCGCTCGAAGTCGGCCCGCCAGACGCCGAAGTCGCCCCCGGTGAGCCGCGGCTTGGTGGGATGGCGGAGCAGGTTGTGCCAGCGGATCCGGCGATGCCGTCGGGCCAGGGCCCGGGCCTCACCGGCCGGGACGAGGCCGGCGAGGTTCGTGAGCGAGATGTTTTCAGGCACGAGCAGCCGGCTCGTCTCCTCCGTGAGCCGTGCGCAGTGGCCCAGCAGGGCGAGGCCGGGGCGGCGGCGGCCGCGGTGCGCCGCCAGATGGCCGCGGGGCAGGATGCAGTCGCCGTCGAGAAACACGAGGTACTCGCCCCGGGCCAGACGGGCGGCATTGTTGCGGCACCGCGCCAGCCGGAAGCCCTCGTGCGGCTGCGAGGTGAACCTGACGGGAATGTCCACCGCCGCCGCGAACTCCGCGACCACCTCGGCCGTGGCATCGCCCGAGCCGTCGTCGGCGACGACGATCTCGTGGTCGCGGGGAACGCCCCGCTGCAGCGCGATCGACTCGAGTACGAGCGCCAGGTGGCGGGGCCGGCGGAAGGTGGTGACGAGGACCGACGTGTCGGGGCGCTGCGACGGCGGAGCGGGAAGGCTCATGCCCGGCCTCCCTTCCGCGCCGCCGCGGTGATGGCGGTGGCCAGGGATTCCTGGTCATCGAGCGGTTCGATCGCCACCTCGAGCGCCACCAGTGGAATGCCTCCGAGTTCGTCCCGGCGGATCTTCACGAGATCCTTGAGCGTGGTCACGATCCGGTCGACACCGAGAGCCCCGGCCCAGGCGGCAATCGCCTCGCAGTCGGTCGGCGTGTAGGCATGATGGTCGGCGTAGCCGCGAAAGCCCGCCACGTCGAGGCCGCACTCCCCCAGCGTGTTGCGAAACGCCGCGGGGTTGCCGATCCCGCAGAAGGCGGCGGAGCGGCGGCTGGTGAGCGCCGCCAGCGGCTCGATCCGGCCGCTGGCGGTGCGGGTGGCCACGGGACGATGGTCCGTCTCGAGCCAGATCGCGGGAGGCCGCCCGCGCCGGGCGCGGGTGACCGCCGCGCGGATCTCGGCGCGTCGCTGGGGCGCGAGGCCGCCGGCACGGGTGAGCACGAAGGCCTGCGCGCGGGCGAGTCCGGCCGGCGACTCCCGCAGCAGGCCCCGCGGGACGAGCCGCCCGCAGCCGAACGGGTCGCTTGCATCGAGGGCCACGATGTCGAGGTCGCGGCGAAGGCGGCGGTGCTGGAAGCCGTCGTCGAGAATCGCGACATCGGCTCCGCGGACCGCTGTCGCGGCGACGCCGCGGCAGCGGTCGCGGTCGGCCACGTGCGGCACTCCCGGCACCAGGATCGCCAGTTCGGCAGCCTCGTCGCTCTCCGCGCCCGGCGGCGCTCCGTACCCGCGACTGACGATCGCGGGCCGGCGGCCATCGGCGGCCAGCAAGCGGGCCACCCAGGCCACGAGTGGCGTCTTGCCGGTGCCGCCGAGGGTGAGGTTGCCGACCGAGACCACGGGGATCGAGGCGGTGTGCTGCCGGAACAGGCCGCGGTCATAGAGGGCATTGCGGGCAGTCGTGGCCACGCCGTAGGGGGCTGCCAGGAGGGCCAAGGCCATCCTCAGGGCGGACGGGCCCGGGCCGCACATCGAACCGTCCGCCAGCCGCCTGAAGGTTTCCGCATCCGGCAGGATCGACATGGGACAGACGTCCTCGCGGCTCGCGAGCGGGTCCGCCCGGCGAAAACCGCACCTTAGGCCTCCTTTTGCCAGCTCGTCAACGGACGGGCCGGTGGCGGGCGGTGCCGCATATACTGAAAGAGTGGAAGAGTGTGCGGCAGTCGGGCCGAATTGCTCAGCGGCGGCGTGAGTCTTTGGGCGGCCACTGGGATGCCGTCCCCGGGCACCGTCAGGATGATCCGTCTCCGACCGAGGGATTGAGCCCATGGCCAGCGTGTCCGATCAGGGGGGTGATCCGCTGGCGGTTCGGCCTTGGGGTCGCGACACCATCGAGGGCTCAAAGTCAGAGCAGTATCTCGCGCGGCGATTTGCCGCCGCGATCGCCGACTTCAAGGGCATGGTGTTGGCCACCTTCCTGCTGGCTGCCGCGGTGGCCGCCGTCGGCTGGGTGATGGTGGGCGTGCTCGTCGAGCACTGGCTCGTGCCTGGCGGCCTGCCAGCGTGGGCCCGGTGGGTGTGGCTGGCGATCGGCTTGACGGTGGCGGTGGCGGCGGCCGCCCGCTGGCTGGTGCCGTTGGTCAGGTATCGCGTCAATCTCGTGTACGCCGCCCGGGCCATCGAGCGGGACCACCCCGAACTCCACAACGACCTCGTCAACGCCGTGCTGGTCAAGGAGCGGGGCGACGACGCGGCGGAGGCCGTCGTCAAGTCGCTCCGGCGCCGGGCGGCCCGCCGCCTGTCGGGGATGCCCGACGAAGGCGTGGTCGATCGCACGCCCGCCATGCGCCTGAGCTGGATCCTGGCGGCGCTCGTGGGCCTCGTCTGCATCTATCAGTTGTTCGCGCCGAAGAGTTTCGTCGTGTCGGCGGCCCGGCTGATCGCCCCCTGGAGCGGCTTCACGTCGCCGGCGCGGGTGAGCATCGCGGCCCCGCGGCTGTCGTGGCGGATGCCGGGCGAGGATCCGACGGCCTCCGACGCGGCCGGCCGGACGATCGACGTCGTCGGCGGCGTGGCCGCGCTCGACCGCGGCCGGCAACTGGTGATCTCGGCGCGAATCGACGGCCTCGAAGCCGGCGAGAAGCCGGAACTGATCGTGCGGCCGCTGCGCGACGACGGATCCGCGGATCCCGCGGCGGCCGGCTGGACGATGCCGCTCGCGACCGGTGCCGGCGGCGTGGGGATGGTGGTGGTGCCCGACGAGGATCGCGGCCTTGACCAGTCGCTGGACCTCACGATCGCCGCCGGAGACGCCCGCAGCGAGCGGATCCGAGTGATGCTCAGCGACGCGCCGGCCTTGCTCGTGAGGGAGGTTCGCTACCGCTACCCCGAATACACCGGCCGCGAGGACGAGACGCTGCCCTGGCAGGGCGACATCCGGGCCGTCGAAGGGACGCGGGTGACCATCACGGCCGAAGCCAACCGGCCGCTCGAGACGGCGGCGATCGACCTCGGCTGCGATGGCCGCCGGGATGTTTCGCTGGGTCTGGAGCGGCCGGAGAACACGCGGGCGAGCGGCACCTTCACGCTCAAGCTCAATGCCGATCACAGCGGCCCTGAGTTTGGTGGCTATCGGTTCGTCTACCGGCCGCGGGCCGGCGCGCCCGGCCGTTCCGAGGCCGACGTGATGGGCAGCTTGGAGCATCGCATCGAGGTGGTGCCCGACCTCGCGCCCGAGGTGTCGATCGAGGTGCCGGAAGCGAAGGTGCTGAAGGTGCCGCCGGGGGCGCCGGTGACGGTTCGGGTGAAGGCGGTCGATCCCGACTTCGGGCTGGCGAGCGTGCGGGTGGAGACGCGGCTGGCGGGCGGCCCGGTGAAGCAGGGCGAGGAACTGCTCGTGGGCGGTCCGCGGAAGACGGCGAGCGTGGCCGAGACACTTGTGCCGGAGTTGCTCGGGGCCAAACCCGGCATGGTGCTCGAGTATCGGGCCGTGGCGAGCGACATCCGACCGGAGAAGGCGAACGAAGCGGCTTCCGAGTGGCAGTCGCTGCAGATCGACGCCTCCGCTCCGCCGCAGGAACCGCCGCCACCGCAGCCGCCGGGCGAGCGTGACGAAGAGCAGTCCGATGGGGACCAGAACGAGCCTGGCGACGGCGGCTCCGATGCGGGCGGTGACAAGCCGGAGAGCAAGCAGGGCGACTCCGGCGAGGACAAGCCCAATGAAGAAGGCAAGCAGGACGGTGAGCCATCCAAGCAGGACGGCGAAGCGGGCCAGCAAGGTGACCAGAAGCAAGGTGACCAGAAGCAGGGTGACCAGAAGCAGGGTGACCAGAAGAAGCCGCAGGAGGGCGACACGCCCGGCGATCAGAAGGGCGATCAGAAGGGGGAGCAGGGCAAGCAGACGGACGGCTCCCGGGGGCAGACGCCGAGCCAGCAGGGCAAGGGCAATGATCAGAAGCCCGGGGAGGGAACCGATCCCAATGGCCAGCAACCCGGTCAGGGCACTGGCAAGCAAGGCGACAAGCGACAGGGCGATGGCGAAGGGAAGCAGGGCGGCGGTCGTCAGCAGGGGCAGGAGCAGGGGCAAAAGCAGGACGGCCAGGGGCAGGAGGGGGAGCGTGAGGGCAACGAGCAGGGCCAGAAGCGTGATGACGGGCAGGCCGGTCAAAACGCTGCGCAGCAGGGGCAGCGGAAGCCCAATCCGGCCGTGGCCGCAGACGGCACGAATGACGGCGAGGCGATGGAGCGGATCCTTGAAAACCGCCGCCGCAATGAGCAGGGCGGGCAACAGCGTGCCGAAGACGCCGGCCAGGAGAAGGGCGGCGAGCCGGGGAATGCCAAGCAGCAGGACGGAGAGCGGAAGGCCGACGAGGGCCAGCAGGAAGCCCAGCAGCAGCCGGGTCAGCAGCCGGGGCAGCAACCGGGTCAGCAACCGGGTCAGCAACCGGGTCAGCAACCGGGTCAGCAACCGGGTCAGCAACCGGGTCAGCAACCGGGTCAGCAACCGGGTCAGCAACCGGGGCAGCAACCGGGGCAGCAACCGGGGCAGCAACCGGGTCAGCAACCGGGGCAGCAACCGGGGCAGCAACCGGGTCAGCAACCGGGTCAGCAACCGGGTCAGCAACCGGGTCAGCAACCGGGTCAGCAACCGGGTCAGCAGCCGCCGAGTGGGCAGGAGAAAGACGGCAAGCAGTCGCAACCCGGTGAGAGCCAGCCCAACCAGTCGCAGTGCAAAAACGCCGACGGCAAGCCCTGCGGGAAGGCGGACTGCTCCTCATGCAAGGGTGGGAGCAAGCCGGGCAGTGCGGGCGGCGCGTCTGGTGGACAAGGGCAGCCAGGTCAGCAGGGTCAGGGTCAGGGTCAGCAAGCCGGTGAGGCAGATCAGGCGGCTCAGCGGCCAGGAGCAGCGCCCGCTGGCGATGGCCAGGTTGGCCTCGGTGGTGCCGCTGGCGGGCCAGCGGAGCAGGGCAACGGCGGTGAACCGCCGCCGCTCGAGCCCCGCGAGATGGAGTGGGGCGGGCAAAACCTCGATCACGCCCGCAACGCGGCGAACCTCGCGGTCGAGCATCTCCGGAACTCGCTGGATCAAGGCCACCGGGAAGTGCTCGATGAACTGGGGTGGACGCCCGAGCAGGCGCGGGCCTTCCTCGACCGCTGGCAGGCGATGCAGCGGCTCGCCGGCAGCGCCGATCCTGGCGAGCGGGCCGAGTACGAGCGGACCGTCCGCAGCCTGGGACTTCGTTCCGAGGGCGTGCGGGCTTCCCGCGACGTGCCGAGCGACGTGAAGGGTGGCCAGGCGGAGGGGCGGCGGAGCCGCCCGCCGAGCGACTACCGCGAGCAGTTCAAGGCCTTCATGCAGGGCACGAGCGCCCCATGACCGACGGTGTCGAGGGGCCGAGGTATCTGGTGGCGTTCGGCCCCAAGCGGGTGCCGCACTGCTTCACCGACGTGCTCATTCTCGGCGGCGGCCTGGCGGGCCTGCGAGCGGCCCTCGCGGTCGACCCGCGGCTGTCGGTCACCGTGATTACCAAAGACGACCTCCGCGGCTCGTCGAGCCAGTGGGCCCAGGGGGGCATCGCCGGCGTCGTCGATCCCGAGGATCGGTTCGACAACCACGTCGCCGACACGCTCGTCGCCGGGGCCGGCCTTTGCCACGAGGACGTGGTGAACTCCGTCGTCCGCGAGGCGCCGGCCCGGATCGGCGAGCTGATCGCCTGGGGAACGCGGTTCGACGAGCGTGACGGCGGCCTCGAACTCGGCCGGGAAGGGGGCCACAGCCACCATCGAATCGTGCATGCCCTCGGCGACGCAACCGGCCGGGAGGTGATGCGGGCCGTGATCGAGCGGGCCCGGGGGCTCGAGAACCTCGAGGTCTGGCCCGATACCTTCACGATCGACCTCGTCACCGATGCCGGCGGCTGCCGCGGGGCCCTCGTCTGGAATCCGGCTCATGGCAAGACGCTGGTCTGGGCCCGGCGCACGATTCTCGCCACCGGCGGCGCCGGTCAGCTCTATCGCGAGACGACCAATCCTCCCGGCGCCAGCGGCGACGGGCTGGCCCTGGCCTGGCGGGCCGGCGCCGAGGTCCGCGACATGGAGTTCATGCAATTCCATCCCACGGTGCTCTACATCGCCGGCGGGGCCCGCAGCCTGATCACCGAGGCGGTGCGGGGCGCTGGCGCCCGGCTCGTGGACCGCGAGGGCAGGCGGTTCATGCCCGAGTTCGACGAGCGGGCGGAGCTCGCGCCCCGCGATGTCGTCTCCCGTGCGATCACCGTCGTGATGCGGCGGACCCATCACGCGAACGTGTATCTCGATCTCTCCCACCTCGACGCCGAGGACGTGCGACGGAAGTTTCCGGGCATGGCCGAGACCTGTCGCAAGTTTGGCCTCGATCTCGCCCGCGACCGGATCCCCGTCCGCCCCGGGGCCCACTACATGATCGGCGGCGTGACGGTCGATGCGGAGGGAAGGACCGACGTGCCGAGGCTGCTGGCGGCTGGCGAGGTGACCTCGAGCGGCCTCCATGGCGCCAACCGCTTGGCCAGTAACAGCCTGCTCGAGGGGCTCGTCTACGGGGCCCGTGCCGGCGCGGCCGCCGCTGCCGAGCTGCTCGCCGAAGGTCCCGATGCCGATGCGTTTCGCGTGCCGCCGATCGCCAACCCGCGGGTGGAGGAGAGCGGTACGGAGGGAGCGACGCTCGACCTCGCCGACATCCGCAACTCGCTTCAGTCGCTGATGTGGCGGCAGGTGGGCGTGGAGCGGCGGGGCGCCGAGCTCGCCGAGGCGCTCGAGACGGTCGAGGGCTGGTGCCGCTACGTGCTGCCCCGCCAGTTCGCCGACCCCCAGGGGTGGCAGCTCCAGAACATGCTGCAGGTGGCCCGGCTGATGATCGCCGCGGCGTTGGCCCGAGAGGAGACACGCGGCGTCCACTTCCGGGCCGACTGCCCGGAGCCGTCCGCCGCCTGGCTGGCCCACGTCGCCTGGCGCCGCGGCGAGCCGGGGCCGCGGGTCGAGCGGCTCGCGGGTGCAGTGCGGGTGACGCCGTCGGTCGCGCCGGCAGCACGGCCGTCATAAAAGCGCCGTTGCGCAAGCAAGGGGGATGCCGCCCTTCATGTGTTTCGGCCTGTTGCCCGATGCCTTGCGGTGTGGTTCGCGTCATCCCCCCGACTCGCGCCCGGGGGGCTTTTATGGGGCGGAGTGCGGGCAGAACCGGAGTGCGACATTCGCCGCACCGCAAGGGGATTGCCGCCCCGGCCGGATCGGGGAACAATGCCGGGTGACCCGCCCCCCATTCAACCCGCCATTCGCGAGACTCCATGACCTTTCCCGGCAAGGATTCCGCCCCCGAGGCCATGATCGAGGCCGACGGCCTCTCGAAATACTACGGCGACTTCATCGCCATCAAGGACATCTCCTTCCAGATTCCGCGTGGGGAGATCGTCGCCTTCCTCGGGCCCAACGTGGCGGGGAAGAGCACCACGATGAAGATCCTCACGGGCTACCTGGCCCCGTCGGAGGGCCGAGCCCTGATCGCCGGCCACGAGATGGCCACCGACCGGCTGGCCGGCGCCGAG
>JBJTPO010000153.1:0-4284 GCA_046075145.1 Planctomycetota bacterium | reverse complement strand
AGGAGATCGAAAGGGGACAGTCCACGAAGGAGATCGAAAGGGGACAGTCCCAGAAGGAGATCGAAAGGGGACAGTACCCGAAGGGGACTGTCCCCTTGCCGCAACCGCAGTCAACCGAAGGGCAGCCCAGGATCGATTCGTCCGAGCGAACGTCGCGTGCCACTCCGTGCACGAACACGGCCGCCCGGAGGTGCGGCCGGCGGCAGCGGCCGGAGTGCCGCCGTAAAGCTGGATGCCCCTGCAGCCGTTACTCTTGGTCGCCGCGGAGCTTGGCGAGCACGGTGTAGTCCTCGAGCGTCGTCGTGTCGCCCACCGTCTCCCTGCCGGCGGCGATATCGCGAAGCAGCCGGCGCATGATCTTGCCGCTGCGGGTCTTCGGCAGCGTGGCCGCGAAGTGGATGTCGTCGGGCGCGGCGAGCGCCCCGATCTGGTGGCGGACGTGCTTGCGGAGGGCGTCCTTGAGCGCGTCGTTCGGCTCGCCACCCCGGAGCGTCACGAACACCGCGATCGCCTCCCCCTTCACCTCGTGCGGCCGCCCCACTGCCGCCGCCTCGGCGACGGCCGGATGGCTTACCAGCGCGCTTTCGACCTCGATCGTCGAGAGCCGGTGGCCGGCGACGTTCAGGACGTCGTCGATCCGCCCCATGATCCAGTAGTAGCCGTCGGCGTCCTGCCGGGCGTTGTCGCCCGCGAGATACCTGCCCGGCACCCGCGACCAGTAGGTCTCCACGAACCGGGCGTCGTCGCCCCAGATGCCCCGGAGCATCCCCGGCCAGGGCTGTTTCATCACGAGCCAGCCTCCCTCCCCCTGCTCCACCGGCTGGCCGGCGGCATCCACGATCTCGGGCACCACGCCCGGGAGCGGCAGCGTGCAGCTGCCGGGCTTCGTGGGCGTGCAGCCCGGTAGCGGACTCATCATGATCCCGCCCGTCTCCGTCTGCCACCAGGTGTCGACGATCGGGCAGCGCTTGCCACCGATCACCTCGTGGTACCAGATCCAGGCCTCGGGATTGATGCCCTCGCCCACCGTGCCCAGCAGGCGCAGGCTCGAGAGGTCGCGGCCCTCGATGTGCTGCATCCCCCACTTCATGAACGAGCGGATTGCCGTGGGCGCCGTGTAGAAGATCGTGGGCCGCTCCTGCTCGATGATCTCCCAGAACCGCCCCTCGTGGGGTGCGTTGGGGGCGCCCTCGTAGATCAGGATGCTGGCGCCCGCGGCCAGCGGGCCATAGGTCACGTAGCTGTGGCCGGTGATCCAGCCGCAGTCGGCCGTGCACCAGAAGAGGTCGTCGTCACGGAGATCGAAGACCCACTCGGCCGTGGTCTTGGCCCAGAGGACGTAGCCGGCGGTCGTGTGCTTGATGCCCTTCGGCTTCCCCGTCGAGCCGCTCGTGTAGAGGATGAACAGCGGAGCCTCCGAGTCCATCGCCACGGCGGGCAGGTCGGCAGGCTTGTCCTTCACGAGGTCGTGCCACCAGACGTCGCGGCCCGGCTGCATCGCCACCTCCTGCCCGGTCCGCTTGAGCACGATCACGTGCTTGACGGTCGTGGGGGGGTGCGACTTCGAGGCGAGCGCGCCGTCGACGTTGTTCTTGAGCGGCAACTGCGCCCCGCGGCGCCAGCCGCCGTCGGCCGTGATCACCGCCACCGCGGCGGCATCCTGATTGCGGTCGGCGATCGCCTCGCTGGAGAACCCGCCGAAGATCACCGAGTGGACCGCGCCGATCCGGGCGCAGGCGAGCATCGCGATCACGAGCTCGGGCGTCATCGGCATGTAGATCGAGACCACCTCTCCCGACTTGATGCCCAGCGACAGGAGCCCCGCCGCGAATCGGCAGACCTCCGCATGGAGTTCCCGGTAGGTGAAGGCCCGCCGCTCGCCCGTCGGCTCTCCGACCCAGACGATCGCCGTCTTGTCACCCTTGCCGGCGGCGATCTGGGAGTCGAGGCAGGCCGCCGAGGCGTTGGTCGTGCCGCCGCGAAACCACTTCGCGACGGGCGGCCGCCAGTCGAGCACCGCGTCGTAGGGCTTCATCCAGGGCAAGTCCCTGGCCCGCTCGTCCCAGAACGCCGCGGGGTCGGCCGCAGCCGCGTCGTAGAGCCGCCGGTACTCGGCAAGCGACCCGATCCTCGCCCGGGCCGAGAACTCCGCCGGCGGCGGGAAGACCCGCACCTCGTTCATCACGCTCGCCACCCGCCCCGCCGCCTTCGCTCCAGTCTCTGCCATCGTCGCTCCCTGCGTGTAAACTCCGCGCTTGCCGCGGAATGGAAAACTCGTCTGCCTTCGAACGATTCCGCTTTCCCTGCCGGTCACTTCCCCGCGGGCTTGGCCTGCCGGACCGCGACTCGGGCCGGGCGGGCGTAGTCGGCCGCGATCCGGGCCGCCTCCTCGACCGTCATCTCACCGGGCTGGATCCAGAATCGATAGCCCACCTCGAGCGGCTTGCCCGGCTCGAGATCGTGGGCGAAATAGGAGCCGAAGCGGGCGTAGTCCCGCTCGCTCATCCGCGCCTCGCCGGGGTTCGCCGGTCGATTGGCCCGCAGGGCCGTATACCGCTGCCCGCCGACCACGAAGCTGGCCGCGTGCCAGGGCACGTTGACAGAGGTCTTGTCCTGCGGCCAGTTGCGATAGGCGCCCGGTGCGGCCTTGCCGTCCGGGCGGAGGTAGTAGGTCTGACTCTTCGTTGATTCGTACACCTCGTTGGAAGCCCGGAAGTGGACGCCCGCGTGTTGCGGGTCGCCGTCGAGCCGCACCGGAGCCTCGGCCTCGAGCCGGCTGGCGAAGTCGATCACCGTGCCGCCCGCGACCGGCACCACGTCGAGTTCCCGCGTCTCCCCGAGCACCGCCTCGCCGCCGCTGCCGATCCAGTCGATCGTGACCCGCTGGATCCCCGCCACCGCCCCGGCCGACTCGACGAGCGTCTCCCGGTGCTCCTGACGGGACTTGCCGGAGCAGTGCCAACAATCCGACATCGTTGCCAGCCCCGCGCCGTGCGCGATGCGGTTGTAGCCGAAGAAGATCCCGCGATGGTGGGTGTATTGCCCGCCGTCGCCCTTCGTGAGCCGGATGCCGGTGGCGGGATCGAAGACATGGTGAAAAGGCTTGTAGGTGGGCACGCGGCTCGCCTCATTGGCCACGTCATAGGTCGGTTTCTCGTAGCGCACGAGCGGCTTGCCGCCGAGCAGGAGGCTGACCGACTCGGGCTCGTCGGTCCAGGTGAGGCGCGGCGGCTTGGGCTCGGCGGCCGGCGGCGCCGGTTCGGCCGTCACCTCCACGGCGGCGCCGGCGGGCAGGTGGGGGAGCACGAACAGCAGGTCCCGCCGCAGCGTGGCGGCCCCTGTCCGCCCCGCGCGGCCCGCAAGCAGCCCTGGCTCGACCAGCTGCCCTTCGATCTGGGAGCCGTCGCCGAGCACGATCCGCATCACCGCATTGGCCAGGGCCGGCGGAACCCCGAGCGGCACCCGGATGGGCAGGTTGGAGCGGTCGACGGAGCCCGGATCGACCGCGATCGTCCAGGCCGGAGGCTCGTCGGCCCGAGCGACCGCCACCGCCAAGGCCGCGCCGGTGGCCAGTGGCCCCAGGCCGCCGGCGAGCCACCGCCAGAGCGCCCTCCGAGCCGTGCGTCGTGCCATCATGAAGCTCCCTCCGGGGTCTGCCGCCCCGAGTCCGAGGCCAGCAGAACATCCCCGCGCCACTCAGGCAATGCCCCCGTCGCCGCGGGCGGCAGCCTTGGCGGCTGTGCGGCGGAACGGGTCGCCGCCATCGGCATCGTCCCCGAAGCCGATTCCGAGGGCGCGAGCCGACTGCACCGCCGACCCGTGCGGGTCGACCGTGGAGAGCTGGCGAATCGCCGTCGCGATCGGGACGCTCGCGATCTCAGGAGGCCGGTAGCAGACCATCTCGCCGAGCCGCCCCTCGTGGACGAGTCGCACGGCATGCGCCCCAAACTCGGTGGCCAACATCCGGTCGAACGGAGTCGGAGACCCACCGCGCTGCAGATGGCCGAGCACCACCGTGCGGACATCGCGGTCGAGCCGGGCCGCGATCTCACGGCCCACGATCTCGCCGATCCCGCCGAGCCGCACCTGTCGCTGCTCGGCCGACTTGTCGTCTTCGTGCACGAGACCGCCGCCCGGCAGCATCGCGCCCTCGGCCACCACCACGAGCGTGAACCGCTTTCCTTCCCGCTCGCGTTCCACCACGCTCGCGCAGACGTTCTCGAAGGTCCACGGGATCTCGGGGATGAGGATCACGTCGCCGCCACCGGCGATGCCGGCGTGCAG
>JBJTPO010000152.1:0-3771 GCA_046075145.1 Planctomycetota bacterium | reverse complement strand
GCGCTCACGATCCACAAGAGTCAGGGATCGGAGTATCGCCATGCCGTGGTGGTGCTCCCCGAACACGCCGGCCGGATTCTCTCCCGCGAGCTTTTCTATACGGGCGTGACGCGGGCGATCGACCGGGTCACCGTGATCGGCACACGGGCGGTGATCGCCGCCGCCGTGGCCCGCCCGATTCGTCGCGCCAGCGGCCTGGCCGACCGGCTCTAGCCGCTTGACAGAATATTGAACTTTCGTACACTATTGGACTCGCCGTCTGCGACCGGCCGTCCAGGAGCCACCCGTGATCGCGTTCCTCCACACCGCCGACTGGCAGATCGGCAAGCCGTTCGCGTCGATCGCCGACCCGGCCAAGCGGGCCCGGGTGCAGCAGGAGCGGATCGAGGCCATCCGGCGGATCGGCGGCGTGGTGCGCGAGCGGCGGGCGGCCTTCGTCGTCGTGGCGGGCGACCTTTTCGATTCGCCCACGCCCACGAATGCCACCGTTGCGTCGGCCTTGGGGGCGATCGCGTCGCTCGAGGTGCCCGTCTACTGCATTCCCGGCAACCATGACCACGGCGGCCCCGACAGCCTCTGGGAGCAGCCCTTCTTCAAAAGCGAGCACCGGCGGCTGGCCCCCAACTTCCACGTGCTGCTCGAGCCTGAGCCGGTGGTCGTCGATGGTGCGGCGGCTGCGGGCGCGCCGGAGCGGGTCGTGCTCCTACCCTGCCCCTTGCGCCGCCGCCACGAGGCCGACGATCCCACCGCCTGGATTCGCGGGCTCGACTTCGCTCCCTTCGGCGATCGTCCGCGGATCGTGATCGCCCATGGCAGCACGACGGTCTTCGCGGGCGGCAGCGCTGGAGCGGCCGGCGTTGGGGCCTTCATCGGCCCCGGCAGCACGAGCCAGGCCGACGACGAGGAGCCCGCCGGCGGTGGCATCAACACCCTCGCCCTCGATCGGCTGCCGCTCGACGAACTCGACTACCTTGCCCTTGGCGACTGGCACGGCTTCCTCGCCGCCGGCCCCAAGGCCTGCTACAGCGGCGCCCCCGAAATCGACCGGTTTCCCAAGCCGGGCCAGCGGCCGGGCCACGTGGCCCTGGTGACGGTGTCACGCGGGGTCGAGCCGCGGGTGGAGCCGGTGCCGACGGGCCGCTTCCGCTGGCTCGTGCATGCCGCGGCCCTCGGCGACGACGGCCCGAGGCAGCTCGACGACTGGCTGACCGAGGCCACGCGGCCGGCCGCCACCGGCGAGGCGGGCTTCGACGCCTGCCTGGCGAGGCTGGAAGTGAGCGGCAGCGTCTCGCTCGCCACGCGAGCCGAACTCGACGCGATCGTCGAATCGTGGACGGCACGGCTCCTGAGGCTCGACCTCGACGACCAGACCGTCCTCGCCCCCTCGGCCGACGAAATCCGCGACCTCGCCGATCGGCCCGGCGACCCGATCATCACCCGCGTGGCCACCGAGTTGGTCGCGATGCTGGAGGGAGCGACGGCGCCCGCCAGTGACGAAGTCCCGCCCGATCCCGACGTCGTCCGCCGCGCGATCCACATCCTCCACGCCCTGGTCACGTCTGCCGACGCCGATCCAGCGGCGAGCCTCTCCACCGGCACCGAGCCCGCCGACGCCTCGCCGGCCGTGCTCCGTGCGGAGGATCCCGCCCCATGAAGCTGCTCTCGGTCACCGTCGAAAACTACCGTGTGCTCAAGCACGCGGGCGTCGCCTTCGACTCGTCACGCACGGTCGTGGGCGGCAACCAGGAGTTTGGCAAAAGCACGCTCGTCGAGGCGATCCACAACGCCTTCTTCCTCAAGTGCCGTGGCACCGGCGCACCGCATAAGGCGATGCGGTCGGACCTGCACCCGGGCCATCCGAGCGTCACGCTCTCGTTTGAGACCGGCGGCCGGAAGTACACGATCAAGAAGACCTTTGCGGCGACCGCCGCCGCGGCCTCCACGATCCTGGCCGATGAAGGCCCGGCCACGGGCGGCGCAGCCGGCTCGGCCGCGCCAGCCGCGGCCGGCCGCACCCTGCAGGGTGACGAGGCCGAGGCTCGTATCCACGAACTCCTGCGCGCCGAGAATCTTGGCAGCCGGGTGGCCGACAGCCGGCTCAAGATGCAGTGGGCGCATCTTTGGGTCTGGCAGGGCACCTCGGGGGCCGACCCGCTCGCCCAGGCCAACGCCGAGCAGCCGGCTGCGCAGCTTCGGGACCGGCTCGGCCGGCTCGGTGGCGGGGGCGTGCTGGAGTCCTCACTCGACGCGCGGGCCAGCCGGGATATCGCTGGCCGCCACGCGGCCATCTATCGCCACGACGGCGGCATCAAGACCGGCTCCGGCCTCGCCCGCGCCGGCGAGGAGAGCCAGCAGGCCGAAGCCGCCTTTGCCGCCGCCACCGCGCTCGTGGAGAGCCTCGATGTGGCCGTGGCCATGATCGATTCGGCCGAGCGCACGATCGCCACCGCCGAGGCCAAGCTCGCCGCGCAGGCTGCCGAACTCGAGGACGTGACCGCCAAGCTCCGCACCGTCGCTGATCTCCGGATCCGGCTCGCCGAAGAGCAGGCCGGAGCCCGAGAGGCCAAGGCCGCTCACGATGAGATCCTCCAGGCGGACACCGAAATCACCGACTGCACCACGCAGCTTGCCGCGCGCGAGCAGTCGATCGAGCCAGCCACGCAGCGTCTGGCCGAACTGGCCGAGGCCGAGGCGGCGGCCTCGAAGGCCCTGACGACGGCGTTCGACGAGGTGGACTCTGCCAGCACCCGGCAGCAGCAGGCCGCCACCGCCGTGGCCCTGCTCGAACTCTGCGAGCAGCGGGCCCGGCTGACGATCGAACGGCATGGCCTCGGCGGTCGCTGTGCCCGGATCGACGCCCTCAGAGCCAAGCTCGCCACCCTCGCAACGGAGCAGAAGCAGCTTCCGGCGGTCACCAGCGCAGACGTTTCCCGGCTCGACAAGCTCGAGCGGGCCCGTGACGCCGCGGCTGCCACGCTCGAGGCGATCGCGACCAAGGTGGAACTCGTCGTCGGCCCCGGCTCGGCGAGGCTCGCCGGCGAGCCGCTGGCCGCAGGCACGGCCATGACGATCACCGCCGAGAGCGACCTCGTGGTCGGCCCGCCTGGCGGCGAGACGCTTCTCAGGGTGTCACCCGGTGGCGGCCGATCACTCGATGACGCGACGCGGGCCAGGCAGACCGCTGAACGGGACCTGACGGCGGCCCTCGTCGGCCTCACGATTGCGTCGGTCGGGCAGGCTCGTCAGACAGTCAGCCGGCTCGAGGCGATCGAAGCCGAGGTCGCGGCCCAGCAGGGCGCGATCGACGGCCTCGGCGGCGACACCGCCCACCGCGATCTCGACGCGCTGATCGGCAAGATCGCCAGCGTGAAGGCCGAGATTTGCCGCCGCGCGCCGGCTGGCTTCGATCTCGATGCCGAGTTCCCGGCCCCGGCATCCACGCACGCTCTCGATATCGATCCTGCCAGGGGGCAGGCCGAGGCTGCCAAGGCCGCGATCCATACGAAACTCGTCGCTGCCCACGCGGATCGCGACGCCGCCTCCGCCGACGCCGCCCGGGCGAGCGCCGCCGCCACCGCAGCGCGGAAGCGGCACGACGAGGCCGCTGCCACCCGCCGGCAGGTGGCCGAATCGATCCAGGTCACCCGCAGCACGATCGACTCGCTGCGCGCCCGCCACGACCTGCTGGTGGAGCGGTTCGGCGCGGATCGCTCGGCCATCGTCCGCGAGCGGGCCGAGCGGGCGCTGGCGACCGCCGCGGCAGCCGCGGCC
>JBJTPO010000151.1:0-1284 GCA_046075145.1 Planctomycetota bacterium | reverse complement strand
TCTACCCGGCGCGGCACTTCGTGATGCCGGAGGAGCGGATCAAGGCGGCGGTGGCCTCGATCCGCAACGAACTCGAGGCCCGGCTCGAGGAGCTCAAGGGCCAGGGCAAGCTGCTCGAGGCCCAGCGGCTCAACGCCCGCACGCGGTTCGACATCGAGATGCTCTTGGAGGCGGGCTTCTGCCCCGGAATCGAAAACTATTCGCGGCCCCTCTCGGGCCGCGCCGCCGGTAGCACGCCCACCACGCTCTTCGACTACTTCCCCGACGACTTCCTGTTCTTCGTGGACGAGTCGCACGTGACCGTGCCGCAGGTGCGGGGGATGTATGCCGGCGACAAGGCCCGCAAGACGACGCTCGTGGACCACGGCTTCCGGCTGCCCAGCGCCCTCGACAACCGGCCGCTGATGTTCGACGAGTGGGAGAAGCGGCTGCAGCAGACGGTGTTCGTCTCGGCCACGCCCGGCCCCTGGGAGCTGGCCCGCACCGGCGGCGAGGTGGTGGAGCAGGTGATCCGGCCGACCGGGCTGCTCGACCCCGTGATCGAGATCGTGCCGGCCAAGCAGCAGGTGGTGCACCTCTCCGGCGAGATCGAAAAGGTGGTGGCGGCGGGGCAGCGGGTGCTCGTCACCACGCTCACCAAGAAGCTGGCCGAGGATCTCTCCACCTACTTCCAGGAGCGGCGGGTCCGCTGCCGCTGGCTGCACAGCGAGCTCGACGCCTTCGAGCGGGTGGAGCTGCTCCACGATCTGAGGGCCGGAAAGTTCGACGTGCTCGTGGGCGTGAACCTGCTCCGCGAAGGGCTTGACCTGCCGGAGGTGTCGCTGGTGGCGATCCTCGATGCCGACAAGGAGGGGTTTCTGCGGAGCGAGACCTCGCTGATGCAGACCATCGGCCGCTCGGCCCGCAACGTCGACGCCCGGGTGATCCTCTACGCCGACACGGTGACCGAGTCGATGCGGCAGGCGGTGGACGAGACGCGGCGGCGGCGGGCGCTGCAGGAGGGATACAACCGCGAGCACGGGATCACGCCGGAGACGATCCGCAAGGAACTCCGGGCCGGCATCGAGGCCGAGGCGACCTCCCGGGCCAAGGCCTTCGAGGCGGTGGGCCGGGGCGACGACGACCGTCGCCGCCAGAGCGAGCTGCTCGAGCAGCTCGAGGCCGACATGATGCAGGCCGCCGCCGAGCTCGACTTCGAGCGGGCCGCCCGGATCCGCGACGAGATCGCGGCGCTGCGGGAAGGCCGCGGCAGGGGAGGCGGGGTCGGGCCGCGGGGCAAGGGCA
>JBJTPO010000150.1:0-7005 GCA_046075145.1 Planctomycetota bacterium | reverse complement strand
GCGAAGCGGCCGGCGACGAGCGCGGAGCCGGGTTCGAAGATCAGCGCGGCGCGGCGGAGGCGGCTCTTGGGCACCACGCCGTTGACGATCAGAAGCGTCGTGCCGTCGGCCACCTTGAACGTGACGCCGCGGCGCACTCGTACTTCGCCGGCGATGACCCAGGTCGTGGCCTTGCCGAGCGTGCGGTCGCGGGAGATCGGGCCCGCGAGCACCTCGACGGGCCGGCGGCGGGAGGGCGTCGGCCGGGGGAGCGAACCAGGCTTGCGTTTCCGGGGTGGCATGATGGTCGGATATTCTCCGCGAATGTCGTCGGACATCAACCATCGTCGTGAGGGCCGGACCATGATCGTTTTCCCACACCGCCTGCTCGCCGTCGGACTGCTCCTGGCAGCTGCGTGGGCCGCCGCCAGCCCAGGGCGGGGCGACGACGCCTTCACGCCGGTCAAGTCGAGCGTCCGCTACCGCAAGATCGGCGTCTACGACACGGCGAGGCTGGCCACGATCGTGGAGACGGACCTCGACGAGTTCCTGGCCGGCTCGACCATGAAGCGGGGCGATTTCAAGGGGGCGTTCGCCCCGCCGCGATGCGCTGTCACCCTCTACGAGGTGCAGTTCGACTCCGTGATCCCCGAATGGGGCAACGAGCCGACCGTGAGCGGCGGCCTGCTCGCGATACCCGACGACGGCGAGACGTCGCATCCGCTCCTCAGCTACCAGCACGGCACCGTCTTTGGGCTCGATCAGGTGCCGTCGCGGCCCGACAACTCGTTCGAGACACGACTCGTGCTGGCTGCCTTCGCATCCCAGGGCTACGTGGTGGTCGGGGCCGACTACTTCGGCCTCGGCACGTCACGGGTCGGGCCGGGCGGTCGGCGGGCGCCCAACAGCTTCATCGTGCCCGAGGGCACGGTGCAGGCGATGCTCGACCACCACCGTGCCTCCCGCGAGGTGCTCTCAGTCCTCGGCCACAAGGCGCCGCAGACCTTCCTCTACGGCTGGTCCCAGGGGGGCTGGTCCACGATGCAGTTCCTGCGCCGGCTGGAGTCCTTGGAGATTCCGGTGACGGCCGCGGGGACCGTGAGCGCGCCGGTCGACACGGCCGCGGCCTTCCGCCGGCCGCTGGCCAGCCCCCGACGCGAGGACGCCCCCTGGATCAAGGGCTGCATCAACAACATGGTTTGGGCATACGAGGAATATGGCCGGATGCCCGGATTCGCCGCGTCGGCCATCAGGCCCGAGCACCTCGCCGCCTCGCGGAAGTTCTACGACGGCGAGCTCGACTGGCCTGCGTTCAACGCCGGCCTCCCGGCCACTGCCCCGGAGATGCTGCGGGCCGAGTTCGTGGCGACGGCCGCGACCGGCCGCGGCCGGTTCTGGGAGACGCTCGAGCTGACCGGGGCCTACCGCTGGCGGATCAAGACGCCGCTGCGCGCCTATGCGGGGGGCGCCGACGAGGCGATCCCGGCCGAGGTCTCACGGATGGTGGTCGAGTTCGACCGGCTGCTCGGGGGCGGTGTGGTCGAGTTCTTCTCGGCCGGCGAGCGGGCCGACCACCGGGCCTCGTTCGTGCAAGCGACGCTCGCGATCAAGCCCTGGCTCGACTCCTTCGTGGAGCCGCCGACGCGGTAGCCGAGCATCGGCGTCAGCCGACCTCGGGCCGTACAAGTCCGATGGCGTCCTTGAGGATCCAGAGGCCCAAGCCGATCAGGACCCAGGGCAGAAGTACGGCCGCCAGTCGCCGCATCGAGGCCGCGACCAGGCGATGCGTGACCAGCGCCCGCCCGACGACGCACCACACGGCTGTCATCACGGCGAAGATCGCGGCGTAGGCCGGAACCCGTCCGAGGTCCTGGGCGAACACCGGGATGTAGACGCCGAGGTTGTCGCCCCCGTTGGCGGCGGTGATGGCGGCCACGGAGGCAGCCTGGGCGATGAACGACCCTCCCTTGGCGGCCGCCTCCTCGTCACCCGACGCGGGTTCGGAGCCGGTCCTCCTGGCCGCCACCAGTCGCTGGATGCCGAGGCCGAGCGGCGCGAGGCCCAGCAGCGCGATCCACGCCTCCGGCACCGCCAGGGCGCAGGCCGCGGCCGCCACGCTCGTGAGCACGAGGGCCGCGATGCCGGCATATTTCCCCGCCACGATGGCCCGGGGCCGGAGTCCGGGATCGGCGAAGAAGGCCATCGTCAGGAAGACGTCGTCAATGTTCGTCGAGGCGAACAGCGCGCCGCCGATCAGGATGGTCTCAAGCATGGCGGCGTCCGGGCGGCCGGCGTCCGTGGGGGCGTCACTGGCCCATGATGGCCACGGCCCGCTCGAGCGTGCCGGTGCCGACCCGCATCGGTCCTGTCATCGGCCCCTCGAGGTCGAGCACCAGAAAGAAGGCGCTGGCGACCATGATGGCGCCGACGAACGTCGCGAACAGGATGGCGGCGTTGCGGTCGGCGAACAGGCCGAAGATGAAGAACTCGAGACCCAGCCAGGCCAGAAGAACCAGCAGGAACACGTTCGGCGTCGAGGCCGCCCGCTCCGTCTTCAGCACCCAGCGATCGTGGAGGATGCCGAGCGCCAGCTCGACCGCCCGGCCCTGATCGTGGGCCTGCACGTCGGAGGCAGGCTTGAGCTTCTGGATCTGCTCGACGAGGCCCTCGAGTTCCTCGGCCCGCTGGACCGTCCCCAGATCGGCGTTGGCGTCGCCCGCGGGAGACTTGACGCGGGCGATCCACTCCTCGGCCAACTTCTTCAGCTGGGTGCGAAGCGCTGTTCCCTCGTCACCGAAGTCGGCCAGCGCGCGGTCGATCGACACCAGCCGCACGGCCGTGTCGGCGATGATTTTCGATGCGTTGTCGAATGAGTTCTTGGCATCCGCGGTCACGAATCCGAGCACCACGGCCGTCATCATCGACAGCATGCCGAGCACCGTCCGGACATTTCCCTCGGTGGCGTCGTCGGTGAACTTCGGCGGCAGCAGCCCCTGCAGACGGAACCCGGCCAGGGCCGACACGAAGATGGCGATGAACACGAACGCGGCGAAGGTCAAAGCGGACATGGCTGGGCTCCCGAGATGGGGGCGAGTTTATCGCCAACCCGCCCAGCCCACCAAGGCCCGCGGCGGGCTGGGAAGACCGGGCAAGGCACGGACGCCGGCCGTGCCCAGGCCGCCTTGCGACACGCGTTGGAGGATCGCTACCAACCCTACCGTCGGTCGCCGGATCCGCTCCTCACACCACCGCCCCATGCCCTGGCCCAGTCTCGTTTCGTCACGAGCCGGACTCCGACTGCTGCTGGCGGCGATCGCCTGCGCCTCCACTGCCGGCTGCATGGGCTCATGGGCCATGCGGGGCACCCGGCTCCAGTACAACAAAAGCCTCAGCTACACCGCCTCCCAGGAGATGCTGCTCAACATCGTACGGATGAGGTACGGCGAGTCGCCCACCTTCTTCGATCTGCCCAGCATCATCAGTCAGACGGAGGCGAACATCGCGGGCACTGGAGCCCAGGAGAATGCCGCGTCTGGCCTCGTTCAAGGCATCTTCTCCCTCCGCGACACGCCGACGCTCTCCTACCATCCGCGAACGGGCGACGACCTGGCCGCGTCGATGCTCAAGCCGCTCAAGGCCGAGGCGATCCTGGACGTTCCGCCGGGCAACGACTCGCGGACGTTCCTGCTGGCATTCGTGGACAGCATCAACGGCGTCCGCAACTCCCCCAATGCGACCTCGCCATCCAGCCGCGTCCTCGAGCCGAACGACGAGTACCGGCACGGGGTCGAACTGTTCACGGGGTTGCAAAACCGTGGGGCCGTCATCACTCGGGTGGCGACGATCGAGGAGAAGCCTCAGGGTTCAGGCCTGCCCGCGAAGGATCTCTTCGCGAAGGACATGCTCACGGCCACCGAGAACGACTATGTGTTCCGGCTCGTTGGCGATCAGGCGGTGCTGCTCAAGCGGACGCGCTGCCTGGCCTTCACGATCATGCCCAACGAGCGCGACTCGGCTGATGTCGAGGAACTGCGTCGGGTCTTCCGGCTCGTGCCGGGGCGGGCGGCGTACCGCGTCAAGTCGCAGGAAGACGACGAGGTCGACCTCGATCCAGAATCGGCGGTCGGGGCATCATCGCCGGTTCCCGAAGCCGTGAACGCTCCAGCCGGCGAACTCGTCGTCGACGAGCCGACCTCGGCTGCCGCCGGCCCGGAGCCGCTGCCGGCGCCCGCTCCCGTCCCCGAGGACTCCGTCGGAGCGGGGCCCCCGGTTCTCGCGACGGACGACCTGCGGGACATCGTCTCGATCAATGTCCGGTCGGGCTACCAGGTGCTGGCCTTCCTTTCGAAGGGCGTCGAGGTGCCCGAGAAGCACGTTCGCCAGGGCTCCGTCATGCTCTTCCAAGGCCCGGATGGCCGACGCTTCGATGCCCGTCGGCTCACGCGGGGCCTGTTTCATGTCTGCGTGCAGAGGCACCGGCCGCTGCGAAGCGATCTCGCCATCTGCTACCGGGGCTACTGGTACTACATCCCTGAAGAGGACGTTCAGTCGCGGGCGACGCTGAACTATGTGAAGCTCGTGCTCGACCTCCGGTCCGAGGCCGGCAACTCCCCGGTCCTCACGCTTCCCGTCAATTGAAGTCTGTCATGCGGTTGCCTCGATCCAGTCATGTCGAAGGACGGCGGTGGGCGGGCCCGGCACTGCTCACGGCCGTGGCCTGCACCCTGGCGGCCGGATGCATGGGTTCCTGGGCGATCCGCGGAACCAGGCTGCACTACAACCAGAGTTTCAGCCACACGGCCTCGCAGGAACTGCTGCTCAACATCGTGCGAATGCGGTATGGAGAGGTGCCGACGTTTCTCGACCTGCCGAACATCAACAGCGTCATGGAGGCGAAAGTCGACGGCAGCGGCGGCCAGTTGGGCGACAACCTGACGCAGGGCGTCTTCGGTGGCTTGTTCGGGCTGCGGGACGAGCCGACGCTCGCCTATCAGCCGCGCAGCGGCGACAATCTCGCCGAGTCGCTGATTCAGGCGCTCACGGCCGAGATCCTGCTCGACGTGCCGCCCGGTGGCGACACGCGGACCTTCCTGCTCGCGTTCGTCGACAGCATCAACGGGGTGCGAAACTGTCCCACGGCAACGTCACTGTCGAGCCGCGTTCTCCAGCCCAACGACGACTATCGCTACGCGGTCGACCTCGTCATCGGGCTGCAGTCCCGCGGCGCGATCAAGGTCCGCGTGGGAAAACAGGAGGAGCAGGCGCACGATGCGATTCCCGTCGCGGCGGCCACCGGCGAGGACGTCGTGCTCGCGGCGAAGGAGGGTTTTGTCTACGACGTGTTTGACGAGCGGGTCCGGCTGGTCGAGCGGAAGCGATTCGTGGCCCTTGCGATCCAGCCTCACGAGCTGCAGGCGGCCGATCTCGAGGAAGTTGTCCGCCTCTTTCATCTCGAACCCGGACGCTCCGCCTATCGGATCGAGTCCCAGGAGAACGTCGAGGTCGATCTGGGCTCGGACGAAGCCATCGTCGGGGCATCGCAGGCGGCGACCGACGTGATCACGCTGAACGTGCGTTCCGGGTACCAGGTGCTCGCCTTCCTGTCGAAGGGTGTGGACGTGCCGGAGCCGCACGTGCGGCGTGGCACGGTGCATCTCTTTCAAGGACTTGATGGTCGTTCTTTTGACGGCCGTCAGCTGACGCGGGGGCTGTTTCAGGTCTGTGTGCAAAAGCACAGGCCGTTGCGCTCGGATCTTGCCGTGCACTACCGCGGCTATTGGTTCTACATTCCCGAGAGCGACGTCCAGTCGCGGGCGACGCTCAATCAGGTCAAGATGGCGATCGATCTGCAGTCGCAGGCCGGCAATGCCGGCCCGGTGCTGACGCTGCCGCTCAGGTGACGGTTGCCTTCGGTGCGGTGCCACCCCTCGGGCGCCGCCCGGCGCGCGTGGTGGCCGCAGGCACGAGCCGGTATCCTGTCGGCGTTGACGACCCGGTGTGCGGGTCGCGGTCGATTCGCCAAGGGGAGGCTTCGTCCATGCGGTCATTCATGCCAGGTCGCTGGAGCATGATGTCGATTGTCGTCGGTGGCGTGTGGGCGGCGGTCGCCGCGGGCACGACGGAAGCCTGCACGCGCGCCGTCTACCTCGGCCCGGATGGGCAGATCGTGACCGGCCGGTCGATGGACTGGCAGGAGGACATGCACACCAACCTGTGGATCTTCCCGCGGGGCATGGCCCGGGATGGCGGGCTCGACGAGGGGGCGCTGGAGTGGACGAGCCTCTATGGCAGCGTCGTGGCGAGCGTCTACGAGGGGGCGACGGCGGACGGGATGAACGAGAAGGGGCTGGTCGCCAACATCCTCTACCTCGCGGAGTCGGAGTATCCGCCGCCGAGTGATCCGCGGCCCGCGGTCACGGTCTGTGCCTGGACGCAGTACGTGCTCGACCGGTTCGCGACGGTGAAGGAGGCGGTTGCCGAACTCGGGAAGGAGACCTTTCGCGTCGTGCCCATCACGACGCCCAACGGCCGACCAGGCATGGTACACCTGGCGATCTCCGACCCGTCCGGTGACTCCGCCATCCTCGAGTACGTCGATGGCCAACTGCGGATCCATCACGGGCGGCAGTATCAGGTGATGACCAACTCCCCGCTCTTCGACCAGCAGCTGGCCCTCAACCGCTACTGGGATGAGATCGGCGGCACGGTGATGCTGCCCGGCACGAACCGGGCCGCGGATCGGTTTGCCCGGGCCAGCTTCTACATCAACGCCTGCCGGCAGTCGGCCGATCCGCGGGAGGCGGTGGCCGACGTGTTCAGCGTGATGCGGAACGTGGGCGTGCCCCGTGGGATCACCACGCCCGACAAGCCCAACATCTCCTCCACGATCTGGCGCACGGTCGCCGACCAGAAGCAGCGGATCTACTTCTTCGAGAGCACCTTCTCGCCAAGCGTGGTCTGGGTGAGGTTCGCCGACCTGGATTTCGGCCCCGAGTCGGGCGTGCGGAAGCTCCAACTCGACGGCGA
>JBJTPO010000149.1:0-1581 GCA_046075145.1 Planctomycetota bacterium | reverse complement strand
AAGGACGGCGTCACCGTCGCCGAAGAGATCGACCTCGAGGATCCTTACGAAAACCTCGGGGCCCAGCTCGTCAAGGAGGCCGCGAGCAAGACCAACGACGTCGCCGGTGACGGAACCACCACGGCCACCGTGCTGGCGGAGGCGATTTACCGCGAGGGGTTGAAGATGATCGCTGCGGGTGCCGACCCGATGGCGCTCTCCCGCGGGATCCACAGGGCGGTCGAGGCTGTGTCGAAGGCCGTGCTCGCCATGGCCACGAAGGTGGACGAGAAGAACAAGAAGGAGCTCACGCAGATCGCGACGATCGCCGGAAACAATGATCCGACGATCGGCAGCGTCCTGTCGGAGGCGTTCCTCAAGGTGGGCAAGGACGGCGTGATCACCGTCGAGGAAGGCAAGCAGTCGGAGACCACCGTGGACGTCGTCGAGGGGATGCAATTTGACCGCGGATTCCTCTCGCCCCACTTCGTGACCGACGCCGAGAACCAGGTCTGTGAGCTCGAGAACCCCGTCATCCTCGTCTACGAGGAGAAGATCTCGAGCGCCAAGAATCTCGTGCCGCTGCTCGAGGCCATCAGCAAGGCGGGCAAGCCGCTGGTGATCATCGCCGAGGACGTGGAGGGCGAGGCCCTCGCCACGCTGGTCGTCAACAAACTTCGCGGGATCGTCCAGTCGGTGGCCGTCAAGGCCCCCGGCTACGGCGACCGGCGTAAGGCGATGCTCGGCGACATCGCCGTGCTCACCGGCGGGCAGGCGATCTTCAAGGATCTCGGGATCGCCCTGGACGGGGTCAAACTTGCCGATCTGGGACGGGCCAAGAAGGTGATCATCGAGGCGGAGAACACCACGATCGTGAGCGGCGGTGGCACCAAGTCGGCGATCGACGGCCGCGTGGCCCAGATCCGCGATGAGATCGGAAAGACGACGAGTGATTACGACCGGGAGAAGCTCCAGGAGCGGCTCGCCAAGCTGGCCGGCGGCGTGGCCCAGATCAACGTCGGGGCGGTGACCGAGACCGAAATGAAGGAGCGGAAAGCGCTGATCGACGATGCCAAGAGCGCCGTTCAGGCGGCGCTGGCCGAAGGCATCGTGCCTGGCGGCGGCGTGGCCCTGCTGCGGAGCGAGAAGGCGATCGATAAACTTGACCTCGAGGGGGACGAGAAGCTCGGTGCCTCGATCGTCAAGAACGCGCTGAAGTATCCGCTGGACGCGATCGCCGAGAACGCCGGCGTGGACGGGTCGGTGGTCGTCAACCGCGTCCGCCAGATGAAGGGCAAGAATGACGGCTACGACGCCGACAAGGGCGAATATGTCGACCTGGTGGCGGCCGGCGTGATCGATCCGGCCAAGGTCGTGCGAACCGCCCTGCAGAACGCCGCCAGCGTGGCGGCCCTGCTGCTGACCACCGACTCGCTGATCACCGAGATCCCGAAGGAAGAGGACGAGGCCGGCGGCGACGGTCACGACCACCACGGGATGGGCGGCGGCATGGGCGGCATGGGCGGAATGGGTGGCATGGGTGGCATGCCGGGCATGATGTGACCTTCCGCTGCTGATCGCGGCTGCATTCGATTCGATTCA
>JBJTPO010000148.1:0-3429 GCA_046075145.1 Planctomycetota bacterium | reverse complement strand
AGCCCCCCGGCGTCGAGCAGGTCGAGGGCGCGCCCGCCGCGGCTCGGGGCGTCAGGGGTGGCGCCCTCGGGCAGCGACATGCTCGCGCTCGAGTCGACGAGCACGGCGACCCGCGACGGGAGCACGATCTCATGCTCGGCGATCCGCTCGAGATCGAGGAGCGCCACGATCACGGCACCCAGGGCCGCGAGCCGCAACGTCGCCAGCAGCACGCGAACCGCGACCGGCAGCTCGGCCCCATCGCGGCCGGCCATCCAGACGACGAACGCCACGAGCGTCACCACCGCGGCGACCGCCGCCGGTGGCTGCCACCAGGCGTCGAAGCCGTCGAGCAGCCGGCTGGTGAGCCGGTGGTCGGCGGCGGCGGCGACGAGGAATGGAAGAGCGGAAAGCATCGACGGAGCGGCGGGACGGGTGGAGATGCGACCTCAGCGGCGGCGAACGGGGGAGGCATGGTAGCTGGCGGCGAACGCGGCGAGCTGCTCGAGCACGAGCACCGCGAGCAGCCCGAGCAGCAGCGGCTTGGCCAGCGGGACTCCGGCCAGATCGCCCCCCGCCGGGTCGAGGTCGTCCGCGGCGTCGTAGCGGAACGGCACGCCGGCGAGTTGGCGGGCGAGCCGGTCGCGGCCCGCCCGTTCCAGCTTTCCTTCGGCTGCGTCCACGTGGGCGGCGACGATCCGCTCCCGCTCGGTGCCATCGACCCGTCGCCAGCGGGCCGCGTAGGCGCCGGGCACGTCGGCCTCGAGCCGGGCCTCAAACCCGTCCCCTTCGATCGGCGTCGCCGCCTGGCGCACGAGCGTGCCATCGGGCGGCACGAGGAAGTCGACCTCAATCTCGTCGCTGCCGGCCACGAGGGGAATCCGCAGTTCGCCCCCCACCATCAGGCTCTCCGCCTGCCGCCGCTGCCGTGCGAGCTGGCTCTGCAGTTCGAGCATCACGACCACCCAGCTCGGGTTGCCGCGGGCCCAGGTGTTCCAGGTCGGCGCGGCCGTCGTCAGCACCGCCGCCACGAGTCCCTTGCCGAACGGCTTCTCGACCACGAGCGGCCGGCCGTCTCGCAGCGACAGGAGCCGCCGCAGCCCGCGGACCGCCGCGTCGTCGAAGTCACGTTCAACCGCCATCACCCGCTCGACCCGGACGGCGTCCAGGAGCGGGTTGCGGGTGCCCGAGAGCACCGCCACCACCGGATGCGGTTCGGCCACGAGGTCAGGCACCCGGCCGGGGCCGGCCGCCGACAGCAGTTCGACGGGGCCGGCGAGCGGCAGGGGAAACAGTCCCTCGCCGCCGCGGAACAGCGCCCGATTCACGAACTCAGACTTCGTGCGCGGCCCGCAGAAGAAGACCACGCCCCCGCCCGCGGCCGCATGGGCTTCGAGCGCCGCGAGCGATGCGGCATCGAGCCGCTCGACGTCGAGGATCCAGATCACGTCGAACGGCGCCAGATCGATCGCGGCCAGGGCGGCGGGCGCGACCACCCGCGGCAGGAGGCCGGTCGTCGCGGCGGCTCCCGGCGCCAGCGCCGTGGAAACGTAGAAGGCGTCACTGTCGGGCTTGGTGCCGGCGGCCTCGTCGGCGACGAGCAGCACCTCGACGCGATCCACCACCTCGACCACGCAGCTCCGGACGTCGTCCGCGGGCAGCCGGTCGGCCGGCAGGCGGGCCTCGACGACATGCCCGCCGGCCGCCGTGAACCGGACGTCGAACCGGCGGGTCACGCTCTCGCCCGGCGGGATCTCGGCGAACTGGAGGCCCGGCCGCGCCGACCCGTCCTCCCGCAGCTCGAGCTGCATGTCGCGGGCGGGGCCCGGGCCGTCGTTTCTCACCTCGACCTCGAGCGGCACGATCACGCCGGTGGCCGGCACGCCGCCGACCGCCTCCAGCCGCGTGATCGAGAGGTTGAAGGCGTCGGCGCCGGGCTCGACGGCGCAGTCCACCAGCCGGATCGCCGCGCCCGCGTCCGCCACCCGCCGGATCGCGGCGGCCGCCTCCTCGTCGGCCCAGTCGCGGAGCCGGAAGTCGCTCACCAGCCAGAGCGTGCAGCCCCCCTCGCCCGCCTCGGCGGCCACGGCGGCGGCGCGGTCGAGCGCGGCCCTGGGCCCGGTCGCCAGCCACGACCGCCGGGCGCGGGTGAGGGCCTCGCGGACGGCTGCGTCAGCCTCGGGCCCGACCGCCTGCCGCGGCACGAGGAACGCGTCGGCTCCATCGTCATCGGCCACGTGGGAGAACAGCCCCACCGCCAGCTCGTCGCCGCGGGCGGCCGCGTCGTCGGCCACCTGCTCCGTCACTCGGCGACCGCGGTCGAAGGCCGCCGCAGGGTCGCCCGCACCCGCCCCGCCACCCGCTCGTTCGTCCATCGAAAGGCTGTCGTCGAGGAGCACCACGTGCAGCCGCCCCCCGCCCAGCAGGCTCCCGAGCGCCGATCGCCAGCGCGGCTGGGCCAGAGCCAGGACGATCCCCGCCACCGCGACCGTCCGCAGCGCGAGCAGGAGCAGCTGCCTGAGCAGCACCCTCGTCTTGTACTTCTTCTGGCTGGCGAGCAGAAGCTCCATCGCGGCCCAGCGCACCCGGCGATGCCGCAGCAGATTGATCAGGTGGATCAGCACCGGCGCCGCGATCAGCGGCAGGCCCCACCAGAGGAGCGGCGCGAAGTCGAAGGCGGGCATGCGGGGCTCCGGGATGCGCTAGATGGCCTGGCGGACCCGGCTCGCGAGGAATCGCACGAGCGTGGTCTCCGCCGGCTCGCCGGTGCGGGCGAGCACGTAGTCGGCCTGAGCGCCGGCCGCGCTACGGCGAATCTCCGCCAGAAAGCCCTCGAGCGCCTCGAGGTAGCCCGCCCGGAGGGCCCGCGGGTTGCAGGCGAGGTGCGTGGGAAGCTCGAGCCCCTCGAACCGGGTCGGCCCCTCGAAGGGAAAATCGAGCTCGTCGTCGTCGAGCACGTGGATCACCGCCACGTCGTGGCCCCGCTGCCGCAGCAGTCGCAGGCCGCGGAGCAGGCCCGCCCGGTCGCCCAGGAAATCGGAGAGCACCATCACCAGCCCCCGCCGGGGCAGCTTCTCGGCCAGCCGTGCCAGCGGCGCCAGGAAGTCGCTCTCGCCGGCGTTGTGCGGCGCCTCGAGCAGGCCGCAGATCTCGGCCAGCTGGCTCTTGCGGGTGCGGGGCGGGAGGGACATCCGCACACGGTCGTCGAAGAGCGTGCAGCCGGCGGCGTCACCGTGCGACAGGGCCAGCCAGGCCAGGCTCGCCGCGAGCGTGGCGGCATGTTCGTACTTCGTGGGCCGCCCGGACCCGTAATCCATGCTGCCCGAGCCGTCGACCACGAGCGAGAGCCTGAGGCTCGTCTCCTCCTCGAACTCCTTGACGGTGAGCCGGTCCTGCCGGCCCCAGACCTTCCAGTCGACCCGCCGCAGGTCGTCGCCGCGCACGTAGGGG
>JBJTPO010000147.1:0-3273 GCA_046075145.1 Planctomycetota bacterium | reverse complement strand
GTGGTCGGCGGCCAAGAATGCGTGGATCACGATTCCGGCCGCTCCGCTGGCCACGACGGCGGCCACCCTGCAAAATCCCCCCGCGAATCGCCGGCTCGGGTTCGCCGAAGTCGTCCGCTGGACGCCGGGTCGCGGTGACGTCGGCACGGCTGCGGCCTTTTCGATCCGCCCGTTGGACAGGGCGGGCGGACTGACCGCCCCGACCCCGGAGGCGCCAACGGTGCCGGGCCGGATCCGGAATCCGCAGATCGACTTCACCGCCGGCGTGGGAACGACGCTCACCTGGGCCGCGCCGACCGACGGCTGCGGCTGCGCGAGCACCCGCTACTCGATCGAGGTCACCCGGGAAGATGGCCAGACCCTCGTCTACAACGTGGCCTCCGGCGTCCGCGCCGTTTCGGTCGTGGAGGGCGGACGGGTGCTGCAAGCCGAGTTGTGGGGTGCCACCAGGTCGGGTGCGGGCGAGCGTCGGTTCCACGACGCCGTCGTCGAGCAGCGGATCAAGAACCGGCTCGCGTACAACGCGTTGACTGGTCTCTCTGTCATGCCCCTTGGGCTGGAAGCTCGCACGCAACTCGGGTGGAGTCCCACGGAGATCGCCGAACCCCAGTCGAGTTTCGTGCTCGGCGAGAGCCATGCCGATCTCGCCTACGTGGAGGTGCATGCACTCCCGGACGACGTCGAAGCGGCGCAGGGCTTGGAGGCTGGGAGTCTGCCGCTCGTCTCGGCCGAATCGAACAAGCTGACACCCGCCCAGAAAGCGACGCTCGAGGACAACCCGATTCTGGCCCGGAATCTGTTTCCCGGGACGGTCAACGGGCAGGTGCAGCCCGATCAGATGCGGGTCCATTTCCAGGCTGGAGAGAAACTCCGGTTCGCCGGAAGCGTGCACCCCAGTGTCCGCAACCGAGCCACGATCGTGATCGAGGAATCGCCGATTCTCGCGAACAACTCGCTTGGTCATTGGTATGCCAAGGCCAGAATCCCGATCGGCGGGGACGGAGGCTTTTCGCACGATCATCAGGTGCAATACGGCATGACTGCCGTGCGTGCCCGACTCGAGCTGGCAAATCCCCGGCCGCAGGCAGCCGCCAGCACGCTCTCCGTGGGATCCTCCGCCCCGACGTCGCCCCCGATCGTCTCCACCCCCATCACGCTGTCGTACAACGCGTTCGGCATCACCACGCCCCCGTGGCAGGTGGCGAACCACCAGGGCTTCGACCGCAACGGCAACTACTACAACTCCGACTACACCGGCTCGGGCACGAGCGATCCCATCCCCGGCGCGCCGATCCAATACAACGGCATCGAGTTCCCGATCGGCCCGATCCCCACGAGCAACAGCCAGGTGGGGGGCAGCAGCGGACCATCGAACTTCGTCCAAGCCAGGGGGCAGACGATCACCGTCAGCGTCGATGCCGACAAGTCCGACTATCTCTACCTCGCTGGAGCGGCCTCCAACGGCAACCAGCTCTCGCAGAAGTTCACGCTCACGTTCACCGATGGAACGACTGAAACATGGACCCAGTCCTTCACCGACTGGTCCAACAACGGGTCCAGCGCCGCCCCCCAGCCCTTCTCCGGGGAGTGGTTGCTGTCGACGCAGCCCGAACGCATCAATCAGGAGGGCGACCTGGTGGCCACTCCGGCCTATGTCTTCGCCTACGGCTACCACCTCCGCGGCAAGCAGCTTGCGAGCATCACGCTGCCGAACAACGAAAACGTCGGCATCCTGAGCGCCGTGGTGACGAAGTCCCCGGCGATCGCCATCGGGGAGGTCGAGTCGCTCGCCCTCGGGCAGATCAACCTGACGGGTGTCGACATCCTGCAGGTGACGATCAGAAACGAGTCGAATATCGGGGCGGGAGGTGGGCCGCTCACGTTCTTCTTCGCCGACAACCCCGTTTCGGGATCCGTCGCCACCCCCTCGCAGCCCGCGACCTACACGACGAAGCAGGTGACGGTGCCCATGGGGCAGCAGCAGACCATCACGTACGTGGGGCCGGATTCGACCAGTCAACTGAGCTTCTATGTCCAGAAGGAGGATGGCACGTGCGTCGGGCCGAACTGCAGCACCTACCTCCCCGACTGGAAGGATGGCTCGGGGAGGAGCAGTGATTTCGCCGCGAACATCAGCCCGTCGCTCAACTCGCAGGTGAAGTCCGGGCAGCACTGGACGATGACGATTCAGAACTCGGCGGAGGGTTACTACGGTTACCTCGATTCCCCCAGCGGACAAGGTCTGCCGAGTGCGAACGGGAACACCCCGGCGGGCGCCCAGTTCAAGCTGATGACGCAAGCCGAGATCAACTCGCAGCCTCCCTGGGCCACGGCCCTCGAGGAGTTCGTCGGGATTCTCGTCGGTGTCGCCGTCTTGACCGTCGCCACCGGCGGCGTGGCTGACTTCTTCATTGCTGACGCGGAGGCGACCGAGACAATCATCGATGGCTCGACGACAATCGTGGACGGAACGACCGATGGCTCGACGACGGTTACGGTGAACGGGGAAGCCTCGGGTGCGATCGGCGAGGAGGGTGGTGGGCAGGTCGTGACTCAGTGGTATGAAAACCTGATCACCCACAGCTTCATCGATGAGGCCACCGGAACCGGCGAGGGCGGGGTGTTTTTCGACGACGTCTCCATCATCGGCGAAGACGTTGAAGACGCGGACTCCGTGCTCGACGGCTCATGGTCCGAGCTCGATGCCGAGTTCGACGCAGAGGTGGAGGTCGATATCGGGGCGGCGGAAGCGGCGGCGGAACAGCAGCAAATCATCGAAGCCCAGCGTGAGACGGATCGGATCAATGCGGCGATCAGGAAGGCACTGTTTTCGAAGGGCCTTTTCTGAGAGGCGGGCGAGCCCGAGCATGCAGGCATGAACAGTGCAGGCCAGATCGCGGGCTTGCTTCGGCCGGCCGGCCTGCACCGCATCGAGGCCGACGGCTCGCTCGCGTCGTGATTGGCTCGCCGCCGGCGTCAGGAGGGCCGCTTGGCCTTCCGCAGCCGGCGGCCCCGCGCCGTCGGCGGCACGCTCTTGAGCGGCTCGGCCGCGCCGTCGAGCGGCTGGCCCACGCGGATGGCGGCGAGCCGCTCGCGGATCCGGGCGGCGTAGGCCTCCGAGAGTTCGCACCCCAGAAACCGGCGATCGAGCTTCTTGGCCACGGCGAGCGTGGTGCCGCTGCCGCCGAAGGGATCGATGACCGTGTCGCCCGCGTTGCTCGAGGCCCGGATGATCCGGCCGAGGAGTTGCTCCGGCATCTGGCAGCCGTGCCA
>JBJTPO010000146.1:0-2216 GCA_046075145.1 Planctomycetota bacterium | reverse complement strand
CGCCCGAGCGATACTGGGTGCCCACGTCGGCGCCCTGGCGGTTCTTCGTGGTGGGATCGTGGGTGGCGAAGAACACCTCCAGCAGCTTTTCATACGGCACCACGGCGGGGTCGTACTCGATCTCGACCGCCTCGGCGTGGCCCGTGAGCCCGGTGCAGACATCCTTGTAGGTCGGGTTCGGCACCTCGCCGCCGATATAGCCGCTGGTCACCGCTGTCACGCCCTTGATTTGGGCGTAGACCGCTTCGGTGCACCAGAAGCAGCCGCCACCAAAGGTGGCCTTGTCGAGCTTCGGGGCCGCCGCATCGTCCGCCATCGTCAAGCCTCCCACCAGGGTCGATGCCATGGCCAGCGCGGCCCCGAACATCACCACCATCGTCCGCCTGGCCGTCATGGTTCGGTCCTCCTCGGTCGACGTCGGATCCGTCGCCCGACGTTCTCGCCAGCCGCCAGTGTTTCCGGATCGACGACGAACCGCAAGGGCCTCTTCGCCCAGTCGCCCGCGTAGGCCACGCCGATGCGGGGGGTCCTGGTCACGAGCCGCCGTGGCGGGGGCGGGCCCGGCTCCAACCACAAGCCAGTGGGTCGCCCGGCCGCTCGGCCGTCGAACTGCTTGTCGATGCCCAGAGCCCGGGTCAGCCGGCCGGGGCCCACGTGGCCCCCCACGCCCCGGATCAGGACGGCCGCCGGCACCCCCTCCGGCCCGGTGACCACGTTGAGCATCCAGTGCATCCCGTAGCAGAGGTAGACGTACCAGATGCCGGCAGGTCCGAACATCACGGCGTTGCGGGGCGTCATTCCCCGGGAGCCGTGGCAGGCGAGGTCGTGCGCCCCGAGATAGGCCTCCGTTTCGCACACGACATGCCGGCGAACCCGCCCGTCGCCGCCGCGCACGACGAGCCGACAGCCGAGCAGCTCCCGCGCCACCCGGTCGGCGGGCCGGTCGAAGAACCGGCGCGGGAGAGGTCGTGACATGACTCCCATGCCAGTCATTATGATGCCCGGTCCCGAATCCGCACATGGAGCCCCAGATGGAAGCAGGTATCGTCGGCCTCCCCAACGTCGGCAAGAGCACGCTCTTCAACGCCCTCACGATGTCGCAGGCGGCCCAGAGCGCCAACTATCCGTTCTGCACCATCGAGCCCAACGATGGGATGGTGAGCGTGCCCGACGACCGGCTGCAGCGGATCACCGCGCTGATTCCCACCAAGAAGGTGATCCCGGCCGCCCTCAAGCTGGTCGACATCGCGGGGATCGTGAAGGGGGCGAGCGAGGGTCAGGGGCTGGGCAACAAGTTTCTCTCCCACATCCGCGAGGTGGACGCGATCATCCAGGTGGTTCGCTGCTTCGAGGATCCCGACGTGATCCACGTGGCCGGCAAGGTCGATCCCGTCTCCGACATGGAGACGATCGAGATCGAACTGCTGCTCGCGGACATGCAGCACCTCGAAAACCTGCTGCCGCGGGCCGAGCGGGCCGCCAAGAGCACCGACAAGGACGCCCGGTTCAAGTACGACTCGATGAAGAAGTGCCTCGACCATCTGCGGACCGACAAGCCGCTGCGGACACTCGCGCTCTCGGAGGCCGAGCGGGCGGCGGTCAAGGAGTTCGGGCTCCTGACGGCCAAGCCGATCCTCTACGTGGCCAACGTGGACGAGAGCGACGTCACCGGCTCGGGGCCGCTCGTGAAGGCCGTTCGCGAACAGGCGGCCAAGTCGGGGGCGGAGGTGGTGCCGGTGTGCGCCAAGCTCGAGGCGGAACTGGCCGAACTCGACGAGGCCGACCGGGCGGAGATGCTGGCCGGCGCCGGGCTCGAGGAGCCGGCGCTCGCGTCGCTGGCCCGCGCGGCCTACAAGACACTTGGGCTGCAGAGCTACTTCACGGCAGGCGAGAAGGAGGTGCGGGCCTGGACGATTCCCGTCGGGGCCACGGCCCCGCAGGCGGCCGGCGTGATCCACACCGACTTCGAGAAGAAGTTCATCCGCGGCGAGATCTACTCGCTGGCCGACCTCGAGGCCTTCAAGACCGAGAAGGAGATCCGGGCCCACGGCAAGCTGCGGGTCGAGGGCAAGGACTACGTGATGCAGGACGGCGACATCTGCCACTGGCTGGTGTAGTGGGGCGAGCTTTACGCCCGGCGGGCCATCCATGGCCCCGGCGGGCTTCGCGGCCCCGGCCGCCGGCCGCACCTGCTCTCTTTACCGCTGCAGGGGCAT
>JBJTPO010000145.1:0-2490 GCA_046075145.1 Planctomycetota bacterium | reverse complement strand
CGCTGCCCCGCCGGTTCGAGAGCAAGCCGGCGATGCTCGCCGTGTTCGTCAACGACGAGTGGACGAAGCGGCCGGAGGGCTTCTGGCAGTCGTTCCGCGAGCGGGTCGGGGCGGTCACGCCGGCCGACATCCAGCGCGTGGCCCGGAAGCACCTCGACCCGGAATCGATGGCGATCCTGGTGGTGGGCGACTGGGACGCGATCGCCCCCGGGGATCTCGAGAAGCGGGCCAGCATGCAGGAGTTCTTCGGCGGGAAGGTGACCCACCTGCCGCTGCGGGATCCGCTCACGCTCGAGCCCCTGCCCGCGGCGGGCGGCGAAACTCCTGTCGGTCCCGGGCGTTGAATCGCTGGAAGCGGCGGCGGGAGACGAACCACCAGCGGGAGGCCATGCCATGAGGCACGGGGAACGATTCGGACGTCGATTTCCTGTTCGCGGATCGACGATCCTGCCGGTCATCACGGCCTGCCTCCTGGCGAACGCGATGGCCCAGCCGCCGGAGCCGCCACCGGGCAGGCCGCTGCCGACGCATGGCGACCCGCTGCGGCGGGCACTCGACGTCAACGGTGACCACGAACTCGACGCCGACGAGATCTCGAAGGCCGCCGAGGCGCTCGCCACACTCGACGCCGACGAAGACGGTCGGATCACCCGCGACGAGCTGTTCCCGCGGCCGCCCGCGGGCGTAGCGGGACGTGGCCCTGGCAACCGGGACAGCGAGGGCCGGCCCGGTCCACGCGGCGAGTTCGGCGGACCGCCGCGGGAGGGTGGCTCCGGTGCACCCCCGCCGCCACCGCAGGAGGGCGACGGCTTCCGCCCGCCGCCGGGCCCCGATCCCGAACGGTTCGTCGAGCGGGCCATGTCGTTCGACGCCGACGGCGACGGCACGCTCGATCGGGCCGAACTGGACACGTTCGCCGCGGAGGCGATGGGCCGGATGCGGCCGCGGGATCCGGAGCGGTTTCGTCGCGACCCGCAGCGGGCCGACCGTGGGGATGGGGATGGCGGCGCCGAGCGACGGGAGCGGCCGCGGCGGCCTGACGGCCACGCAGGGCCCGACCGCCCGCGTCGTCCATGTGGCGAGGACGATCCGCCCGCGGAATCCGCGGCGGGCGAGCGCGACGACGGCTGAAATCGAGGCGGCGGAATCCGGGGTATGCTCTCGATGCATGCCCCTTCCCGCCCTCTCGCTGCCCGCCCGTCCCGCCGAGGCCCACGCGCTCGCCGTGGCGGCCGATCTGCCCGGCGACCGCATCGCCTGCACGACCATCGGCCGCGGCCAGGCGGCGGTGAGCCTCGCCCGCGACCGGCCCGCCGCCTGCGTCACGGCTTGGTTCCTCGACCTGCACCAGCGGGACGCGGCGGCCGCGGCGTGGGACCAGACGCCGGCAAACCTCGCGGCCCCGTGCACGGCCGACCTGCCGCCCGGCCCCTATGACCTGGCACTCGTGCCCTTGGTGAAGGGGGGCGAGGCCGAACTGTCCCGCGACCTGCTCCAGCAGGCCTTTCACGCGCTCGCGATCGGGGGCCGGCTGGTGGCAGCGGTCGACAACGCCCGTGACACGTGGCTGCGGGAGCAGCTGGCGGCCACCGGCGAGACGGTCCGCGTACGGCCGGCCGACGACAGCGACACGGTCGCCTACGTCGTCGACAAGACCAGGGAGGTCCACAAGCTCCGCGACTTCACCTGCCGGTTCAAGTTTCGCGACCAGGAGCGGCTGCTCGAGGCCGTGTCGCGGCCGGGCGTCTTCGCCCACCGGCGGATCGACCCCGGTGCCCGCCACCTGCTCAACGCGGTGGACGTGGCCTCGGAGACGCGTGTGCTCGACATCGGCTGCGGCTCGGGATGCGTGGCGCAGGGGATCGCGGCCCGCGACCCCTCCGTGGTCGTGCATGCCTTCGACTCCGCGGCCCGGGCCGTCGAGTGCACCAGGCTCGGCGCCGAACCCAACAGCCTGGCCAACGTGAGCGTGGCCCTCGAAGCCGAGGGCCGGGTTCCCGATCGCGGGGCCTGGGATCTGGCGCTCGCCAACCCGCCTTACTACGCCGACTTCGCGATCGCGGAGAAGTTCGTGGAGGCCGCGCGGCTGGCGCTCGCGCCGGGGGGCACGCTCCTGATCGTCACGAAGCAGCCGGCCTGGTACGTCGAGCATCTGCCGCGGATGTGGACGAACGTCTCGCAGGAGCTCGTGAAGGGCTACCACATCGTCGAGGCCGTCCGGCCGTCGTGAGCAGGGCACAGCCGCAGCAGGGTCACTTTTCGTCACACGACCCGGGCGATCACGCACTTGAGGTATTCCCCCTCCAGGCAGCTCGCGCTCACGGGATGGTCGGCGGCAGCGCCGCGGACCTCGAGCAGCTGGAGCGTGCGGCCGGCCCGCTGGGCCACGCCGGCGAGCATCTGGAGGAAGTCCTCGCGGCTCACCGAGCCCGAGCAGGAGCAGGTGACGAGGATCCCGCCCGGTTCGAGCAGGTCGCAGGCCACGCGGTT
>JBJTPO010000144.1:0-11902 GCA_046075145.1 Planctomycetota bacterium | reverse complement strand
CGCCGTCGGCGCAGCCGCCATCACCGTGACGTGCAGCGGGCGGGAGAGCGGCCCCACGCGGCCCGAGCTGTCGACGGGCCGAACGGCAACCGTGTGCTTGCCGGCAGACAGGGCCGCCGTGGCGGGCACCTCGTGCGTCCACGTGCCATTGCTCACCGGGAGCAGGTCGCCGCGGCGACCGTCGATGAAGAGCCGCACCTGGCTCACCGGGCCACGAACGCTGCCGGTCAGGACCGGCGTCCGGTCGGAGGTGAAGTTGTCAGAGTCCCAAGCCCCGGTGTCGCTCGCCGCGACGAGGTCCGGGAGCCGGGCCAGCATGTGCGCGTCGAGCATCATCCGTGGCTCGAGCCGTTCGGCGCTGAATCTCGTGCGCGAGGCCTTGCTGCGGCCATAGCGGCCGGCCCGCGGTGTCGGCCGCCCCGCGGAGCCGGCGAGCAGGCTACGAACGGCGATCAGGGCCGGAGAGTCGAGCGAGATCCGCAGCATGGCGAACGGTCCTTCACGTGGTTTGGCAGGCGGCGAGAACGGGACGAGGGCGCGAAGAAAAATAGGCCCTCAAGGTTACCCGAAAGGGTAATCTTGAGGCGCAAGCAGTTCAACGATTCGGTCGCCGGACGTTTCCGCGGCCAGAACAGGCCGCTTTTGTCGCCTCTGGTGGCAGCGGTGGCCCATTTTCTGCCGACAGTCCCGACGGAGCCCTTTCAGCCGGCCCCTGCCGGTTGGGAGACTATCGTCCCCTGCGGTCGCATGCACCGCGAGAGCTCCGCGTGGAACCAGCGATGTCGCCCAGCCATCGGATCGTGAGCGCATGCGGCCCGGCGTTGTTCACGGCGATCGCATGCCTGGCCGTGCCGGCGGCCGATCCGCCCGTCGCGGCATCCGCGTCTACGCCCCCGACCGCCGAGCGGGTGCTCGTGATCGATCAGGAAGGCCAGACACGCCCGGCGTTCGTGCAGTTCATGGACGGCTTGCGGGCCGGGCTGGCCGAGGGACCGGGGCGACACGACGTCTTCATCGAGAACCTCGACCTCGCCCGCCTCGATCGCTCTGACGACGACCCGGAACGCGCCGCCGGGTGGCTCGTCGCGAAGTACAGCGATTGGTCGTTCGACGTGATCGTATCCACGAGCGAGGTGACCCGTGACTTCGTCCTCGCCAACCGCGAGCGGCTGTCGCCGGCCGCGCGGATCGTGGCCCTGGAGCGGCCCGGTGACCGTCCGGCGTCGCGCGATCATGCAGACGACTACACGTTCGCCACCACCGATTCCACGATGGGAGCGACGGTCGAACTGGCCTGCCAGCTTCTTCCGCAGCTGAGGCGGGTCGCCCTCGTCAGTCAGTCCAGCCCGCACCCCGGCCTACTCGCCATCCAGATGGAGCAGGCGCGCACCGTGGCCAAGCAGAAGGGAATGGAGTTCCTGCCACTGGTCGACCTTCCCCTCGCCGAACTCCGGCTGCGGCTTCGCGAACTGCCCCCCGATTCGGCGGCAGTGTTCGGCGGCTACTGGAAAGACGAGGCCGGTCGGGCCTGGGTGCCGGCCGACGTGCTCGAATCGCTCTGCCGCGACGCGCCGGTCCCGTTCTTCGGGATCGGCGACACGTACGTGGGCCGGGGCATCGTCGGCGGCATGTGCACCGACACCCGGGCACTCGGCGAGGCGACCGGTCGCCCCGTTGTCGCCCACCGGGATGGGCCGCTGCCCGCGCCGGTGCGTGTGCCGCCGGTCTGCCTCCTCGATGAACGCGTCTTGAGCCGCTTCAGCATTCCCGCCGCGAACCTTCCCGCCGGCAGCAAGCTTCTGTTCAGGGAACCACGGATCTGGGACCGCTATTGGCCGCTGATCGTCGGGGGCGCAGCGGCGCTCGCCCTCCAGGCCGGCCTGATCGCCGCGCTCGTGGCGCAGTCGCGGCTCCGCCGCCGCGCTGAACGGATCGTCGGCGAGCAACGCGATCAGATCGCCCACGCCGGCCGCGTCTCCATGCTGGGCCAGCTCGCGGCATCGCTGGCCCACGAGCTCGGCCAGCCGCTGGGCGCGATCCTCAACAATGTCGAGGCGGCGACGCTGCTCCTGCGCGACGACCGATCCGCCAATGCCGCCGAGTTGCGCGCGATCATCGCCGACGTCGCTGCCGACGACGAGCGGGCAGGCGCGGTGCTCGACCGGATCCGGGCGATGGTTCGTCGGCAGCGGTTCGCCATCGGACCGGTCGAGGTGCCCGGGCTGATCCGCGGGGTGCTCGCGCTTGCGGGGCCGGGGCTCGCAGCCGACCGCATCGGCGTCACCGTGCTCTGCGATCCCGACCTGCCCCCGGTGGCCGGCGACGAGATTCTCCTCCAGCAGGCTCTCTTGAACCTCGTCGGCAACTCGGCCGACGCGATCCGGGCCTCGGCGGGCGACCGCGAGCAGCCGAGGGTGATCACCATCCGGGGCCGCCGCGACGGAGACTCTGTGGAACTGGCGGTGATCGACAACGGCGGCGGGATCGCGGACGATATGCTGGGAGGGGTTCTGGAACCCTTTGAGACGACGAAGAAGGACGGGCTCGGGATGGGGCTGCCGATCGTGCGGGCGATCGCCGAACAGCACGAGGGAACCCTCTGGCTCGAAAGCGACCCGGGCCGCGGTCTCACAGTGCGCCTCCGCGTGCCCGCGTGCAAGGAAGGAAGAGGCACAGCGTGACCCCGACGATCCATGTCGTCGACGACGACGAATCGTTTCTCCGCAGCATGGAGCGGCGGCTGCGCGGCCACGGCTACACCGTGGCGACCTACCCTTCGGTGGCCCGGTTTTTCGAGCGGCCCGATCCCGAGACGCCGGGGTGCGTGCTGGCAGACCTGCAGATGCCGAAGCGGGACGGCTTCGATCTCCAGGAGGCGCTGGCGAAGTCGAGCAACCCGCTGCCCGTGGTGTTCGTGACCGGCAAGGGAGACATTCCCACGAGCGTGCGGGCGATGCGTGCCGGCGCGGAAGACTTCCTGACCAAGCGGGTGGCCACCGCCGATCTCGTTGCCGCGATCGACCGGGCCATCGACCGCGACGCCCGGGAGCGGGCGGGGCGGATGCGGGCCGCCGAGGCGAGGAGAAAACTCTCCCTGCTCAGCGACCGCGAGTTGCAGATGCTCCTCGGGATCGTGAAGGGCATTCAGAACCGGGAGATGGCCGAAGAATACGGGCTCTCGGAGCGGACGGTGAAGTATCACCGCACCATGCTCACCCGGCGACTCGACATCTACGCGTCGGTTGACCTCACGCGGCTCGTGCAGACCGCCGGCATCACGATCGACGAACTCGCCGCGATGGCCGGCGCAGCCCTCCCCGCGGGAGACCGTGGGCCGTAACGGTGGTGTGTCGCCCGAACCGTGACCGCATGCCCTGGGGCCTCTTCCCCATGCCTCCCATTCGCACCCGCTTGCCGCGCGGTTTTTCGCTCGTCGAGCTGCTCGTGGTGATCGCGATCATCGGCGTCCTCCTGGGGTTGGTCCTCTCGGCGGTGCAGTCGGCCCGCGAGACGGCCCGCCGGATCGCCTGCGGCAACAACCTGCGGCAGGTCGGCATCGCCCTCCACACCCACGAGTCGGCCCGCCGGTTCGTGCCCGCGTGGCGAAAGGAATTCTCCTGGGCGGAGTATCCCAAGGATCCGCCGAACCCCAACTTCTCGGTCGTCGTGGCCGGCCGCACCTCGCTCGGGGCCCTGGGCCAACTCCTTGCCTACGTCGAGCAAGGGACGCTGGCGTCGCTCTTCGACATGACCCGTGGGATCGCCGACCCCGTCAATCTTCCGCCCCCCTTCCCGCTGGGCCGAAACTCGCCGGCCTGCCTGGCGGCCGTGCCGCTCTTCGTCTGCCCCGGCACACCGACCGGCGTGCCCTCCGACTACGGCGCCGCCTATCAGGTGATCGGCTACCCGGCCAACACGCCGCTCCTCCTCCCCAGGACCGACTACGCTCCCTTCCGCGGGCTGCATCCAAGCCTCGCGGCCTGTGCCGGCCTGCCGGCTGAGTTCACCCACAACGCGATGCTCGGCACGACCGACTTCGTGAACAGGCGGACGGTGCGGTTTCGGGAGATCACCGACGGGCTCTCCAAGACGCTGGCCTTCGTCGAGCAGGCGGGGCGGCAGCAGCGATTCTTTCGCGGTCGCCCCCTCCCCGCCACAGTCCCCGGCGGGGCCACCGTCCTATACGCCTTCTACGGCGACTGGAACATCGCCCGTCACGCCCGGGGCCTGAGCGGGGCGACGGAGGCCGAGCCGCAGCAGGGGGGCTGCGCGGTTGTGAACGTGCTCAACGATGACAATCCTTACGCGTTCCATCCCGGGGGCGTGTCGGCGGTGATGGGCGACGCGGCGGTGACCTTCATGGCCGAGGGCATCGACGCCGGCGTGTTCGCGGCGCTCGTGAGCCGCGATGGCGGCGAGTCGATTTTTATGCCCTGAGATTGCCGCCTCGCCAGCGCCAACTGGGCCATGCCACGAGGCCGCCGGTCGCCGGCCGGCTCTCAGCCGCGACCGAAAAGTTGTAGTGCCTGTCCAGCCGAGCTACCCTTGAGGGCAAGGAGTTGAACCGTCTCGGCGGTGGAGAGGTCGCTCCTCGCAGGTAACGAACGGCCGCACGGCGGTTGCCCGACTCCGCAAGGTGCTTCTTTGACCATTCCTGCTGGCTCGCGGCGGCGAAATTCGGGCCTCGCCGTCGAGTCGCTTGAGCCGCGGCTCGCGCTGGCCACGGGCCTCTTGAGCACGCTCGTGTCGGTTGTGCGGGATGACCAGGGCCGCAGCCTGCTCGCCCCCGGCGCGACGGCGGCGATCACCGAAGGGCAGGATCTCACCGCGAGCGTGAGGCTCACCCGCAGGCCCGACACCGCGATCCTCGTGTCGTTCAAGAGCCTGGCCCCGCTCGAAGTGGCCGCGACCTCCACGCCCCTGCGATTCACGAGGGCCAACTGGAATCGCCCGCAGACCGTGTCGCTGCGATCCCTTCAGGACAGCGTCCGCGATGGCGACAACCTCGTGCCCGTGCGGATGAGGGTGGCCGTCGCGACGAAGCCGCACGTGCATTCCTTTCGGCAGCTGTGGATTGATTCGCTCGACTCCCGTGTGGCCGCGGCCGCGACGCCGGTCACGGCCACGCACCGGGGCTCCGTCTTCGGCGGTGGCACGAGCGGCAGCGTGATGGGCAGCTACGACAGCGCGACCAACCGGGGCACGGTTACATTGCGGGCGACCATGCCGCAGCTGAAAAACTTCCGAAACCGGGTGATCACGGTTGGGTATTCGCTGGGCACCGAAAACCGGGTGCAGATCGAGAGCCTCTCCGGGATCACGGCGAGCCGGTTCCGCTGGGATGTGACCTACCGCGAGCTCGGCGATGACCGCGGGCTCTTTGGCACGGTGACGGTGCTCCAGCCGCTGCTCGGTCGGGCGGCCACCGCGACGCTGACGGCCGCCGCGGTGCCGGAGGCGGTGCAGAACCTGGCCGTGGCCCCGACGGGCGCCGGCAGCCTGCTGCTTTCGTGGAACCCGCCGGTCGGCGGCGCGACGGGCTACACCGTCACGATCAACGACGGCACCACGATCACCACGTCGACGACCACGTCCACGAGCATGCCGTTCACGGGGCTTTCCACAACGGTTCCCTCGTACTCGTTCACGGTCACGGCCACCAATGCCGCGGGAAGCGGGCCGGCGGCGACGGTGTCGTTCGCCACCCCGGACGACGTGGCCTCGCAGCCACTCGCGCTCTCCGCGACCGTCGCGCCGGGCAGCGGAGCGGCCGTCCTCACCTGGCAGCCGCCGGCCGACGATGGCGGGTCGCCGGTCGTTTCCTACACCGTGACGCTCTACCAGGGACATGGGCAGCAGACCATGACCACCACCTCCACCTCGGCGATGTTCTCCGGCCTCGCGTCCGACAACTCACCGCTTTTGTTCCGCATGCGGGCGATCACGTTCGCCGGCAACGGACTGCCGACGTCGCTGGCCGCCGCCGCCGATGGCACGCCGCTGCCCTTGCCGCCGAGCAACCCCTTCATGGGGCTCGACGGCACCTCGACGATGCATGCCAACGCCTCGTCGTCCGATGCGACGATCTTCTCGGGCCCGGGCACGACGAATCTCGTGGTCGCCCACTACAACTTCGATCTCGACGCCACGGTCCCGTCGGTGCTGATGTCCGAGAACGGAGCCCTCGTCTGCGTCGGGGTCGGGACGACCGTCAGCACCGCACAGACGCCGATCGTGATGCTGATTTCGCCCCAGACACTGAAGCCGCTCGACCAGGTCAAGCTGATCATCCCCAGACCGGCAACCTTGCCGGCGGTCTCTACAACTACCTCGACCACCAGAACCGCCTCGTCCTGGTCGATGGCGACGGTGTGATGCGGTGGTACTCCAACGACTACGACCAGGCCACCGACACGGGTTCATTGACGCTCGAGAAAAGCGTCGACATCGGCCAGCCGATGGTGGTCGGCCTCGTGCCCGACTACGAGGGACGGATCTGGTTCGCCACGCAGGGGTCGCTCTCCACCACCGCCAGCCCGGCGGTCGTGGGCTACTACGACCCGCAGACAGAGACCACCCAGACGTTCAACCTCCCCGCGGGAGAGATGGTCGCCAACAGCATCTCGTCCTCACCGGCCGGAGTGGCGGTGACGACGACCAGGGGGCTGGCGCTGTTTGCCGCCGGGGCGAACGGCGCGATTACGCCCCTCTGGCACGCGGTGTACGAGAACAGCGGTGTTCGCAAGCCGGGGCAACTGAGCCCCGGAACGGGCTCGACGCCGGTCTTCTTCGGGCCGACGACCGGCTACGAGTATCTCGTGATCACCGACAATGCCACCGCCCCCAACACGAACAACGCCACCCCCGCCGAGAACGTCAACGTCTACAGCGTGGCGGATGGCACGCTGGTCGCGCAGACGCCCTTCCTGACGTCGTCCAACGCCGGCACCGAAAACGCCCCGATCGCCGTCGGCAACCGGATCTTCGTGCCGAGCACGTTCGGCTACTGGTACCCGCCCCCGTCGGAAACGGGTGCCGCGACCCCGGCGACCGCCCCTTTCGCCGGCGGCTTTCAGGGCATGACGCTGGCGGCCGACGGCACGAACCTGACCACGAACTGGGGGCCGGCCAACACGGTGCCTTCGTCCGCGTTGCCGCGGCTCTCGCTGGCCGACAACCTCATCTACACGGTGCTCGCGAACTCGACCACCCAGACCAGCGGCACGTCGACACAGACGACCGTCAACTATTCCTTCGCGGCGGTCGACCCCGACACCGGAGCGATCGTGGGCACCCCGCTCCCCATCGGATCGAACACCTTTTCGGGGACCAGCCCGGATTATCGCGACACGAGCAGCTATTCCTGGAACACGCTGCAGATGACGGGCGTGATCAGCCCGCAGGGCGTCTTCTACCAGGGAACGGCGGCGGGCCTGGTGATGGTCAGGCGACAGCCGGCGTGATCCCGGATCATGGTCTCTTCGAGCCGTCCGGCCGTCGGCTACGCGGGGCAAACCCAGACGGTCGTGTCGCGACGCGGTGCCGGTGCTTGCCCGACGGCGGCATGAGGTCGGAGAGCCGGTCGAAAACCCAAACGGCGAGAGTTCGACGACGCCATTGGCTCCCCGCCGCGTCGCCTTTCGCCCGCGGCCCGGTGACCTGTCCCCGATGCGGCACCAGTTTCTGGGTGAGCGAGTCACTCAGCGATAGACCAGCCATTAAGCGACGGGTAATATTCTGGAATTGTGGCCTCGCTTCCCTCACGCTCGGCTTCACCCGACGGAGCAGCTGACCAGCTGTTTCGCGAGCAATGTCGTCGCCAGATGCAACGGCCGCTCGAGGCCCGCATGAAGTATGGATTCTGCCGGGTGTCGCGGCCCGGGCTTGATGTGCCAGCCTCGCGGGTTTTCGCGAGCACCAAGGCCTACCGTGAGTGGTGTGCGGCCAACCTGCCCGCGTACCTCGGTTATCAGCCGGCCCCGCTGGAATGAACGATCGCTTGCCGTTCAATCCGCTCCAGGCTCAGGAAGTGGCCGAGGCGTTCGCGGCCGCAGGAGTCGACTATCTCTTGATCGGGAAAGGTGGCGCCATCCTGCTCGGCTTTCCGGGCACGACACAGGACGTCGCCGTGTTTCCGGCCAAGGATGCCGACAATGGTCGCCGCATCGTCACTGCCGTCCGCCAGTTGGGGTTTGTGATCGACGACTCGGTCGAACGTGACATCATCGCCGGCAAAGACTTTATTCAGCTCACGGATGGTCCATTCGATCTCGACATCGTGTTCGCGCCGGATGGGATCGCGAACTACACGGAGGCCAACCGTCGAGCGGTGACCGATGGCATCTTTCCGGTGGCCAACATCCGGGACATCATCGCGAGCAAACGGGCCAGCAATCGGATGAAGGATCGCATGGATCTCCATCTGCTCGATCTCTTTCGGATCGAATACGAGTCACGGCGGTGAAGCAGGTCACGGGATCGCGAGGGTCGCCTCGATCGGCAGATGATCGGAGCCCACGTCGGGGCCGACACGGCGGGAGATCACTCTGACCTCCGGCGACACGACGACGTGGTCGATCGGGATCCGGGGCACCCAGCGGCGGGCGTTCCAGGTGGCCTGCACGCCGTGGCCGACCGCTGAATCACCAAGCCCGCGCAGCCGGACGAGCTGCCGGAAGCCGTGCGACCAGGGCGTGGCGTTCAAATCGCCCGCCACGATCACCGGCCGCGCCTCGGTGGCCGCCAGATCGCCGATCGCCGCGAGCTGGGCGTCCCGCCGGGCCGACCAGTCGGCCGCGATCGGCGGCTGCGGGTGTGCCGCCATCAGCAGGCAGCCGGCCCGGCCCACCGGCAGCTCGACGCTCACCACCGGCGGTCCTTCGGCCAGCGGCTCGACCCGTTCGCGGGCCAGAGGCAGTCGCGAGAGCACGGCGATCCCGAAGTGATCCTCCCGCGGATGGATGACCTTATGAGGGTAGAGCGGCTCAAGCCGCGCGACGGCCTCCGCCCAGGCGTCGTTGACCTCCAGGAGCACGACCACGTCGGCCCCGCACCGGCCGAGGTAGCCGAGTGTGCGGCCGGTGTCGGTGTTGTCGCTCAGCACGTTGAGCGAGACGATTCGGAGCGTGGCGAGGCCGGTGGTGTCCTCGGCGGCGGCTGGCAGCCAATAGGGCAGGATCGCCCAGGCATTGGCCGCCATCGCGGCAAGCAGGCAGAGCGTGGCGAGCCGGCTGCGGCGCCAGGGGGCGACGGCGAACCAGACGAGCGCCGCCAACAGCCAGTACCAGCGGAAGTGGCTCGTCAGGTCGAGGAGCCAGTGCGTTCCGCCGGCGAAGCCTGCGAGGGAGGCCGCGGCCAGGCCGTAGGCGGGCAGGTCGAAGGTGATCGGCGCGCGGCGGCGGGGAGTGTCGGTCGGAGCGGCGTTCATCCGGGGCAGCGTACGCGGCCCCGGCCGCCGGCCTCAACGTGGTCCCGGCTCGATCTCGCCCCACCGCCTACAATGCCGCCATGAGTGACCCTCCGCCGCCGCAGGACCGGATCCGGATCATCCGCTGGGTGGTCGCCGGGATCGTCGTCTGGGGCATCTTCCACGCGATCGGCGCCTGGCGGTTCAACCACAACCCACTCCGGGCGGTGGTGGTGCTCGCCTGCGTGGCGGCATTTCTCGGGTTCTGGATGACGATGCTCGCCGTGCGGCAGCGGCGACTTTCCAAGTAGGAGGTGCTGCGATGGCGATCGTCCTCGGAACGAGCCTCGACAACGGCCTCGTCGCCCCGCCGGTGGTCCGGCCGGCCCCGCAGCGACCCGAGAGCATGACCAGCCTCTCGATCGGCCAGTACCTGATCCGGCGGCTCTCCGACTACGGCCTACGGCACGTGTTCGGCCTGCCGGGCGACTACGTGCTCTCCTTCTACAGCATGCTCGAACACTCGCCGCTCCAGGTCGTCAACTGCACCCGCGAGGACTGCGCCGGCTTCGCGGCCGACGCCTACGCCCGGGTGCATGGGATGGGGGCGGTGTGCGTCACCTACGGCGTGGGCGGCCTGAGCGTGGCCAACTCGATCGCTGGAGCCTATGCCGAGAAGAGCCCGGTGGTCATGATCTCGGGGGCGCCCGGCCTCGCCGAGCGCGGAGGCGATCCGCTGCTCCACCACCGGGTCCGCGAGTGGCGCACGCAGCTCGAAGTGTTCGACAAGCTCTGCGCCGCGAGCCTCGAGATCGTCGACCCGGCGACCGCCTTCCGCGACATCGACTTCCTGCTGGACACGGCCCACCGACTCAAGCGGCCGGTGTATCTCGAACTGCCGCGGGACATCGTCTCGGTCGTGCCCGACCAGATCCGGCCTTATGTGCACCCGCCGCGGGCGAGCGACCCCGAGGCCCTGGCCGAGGCCGTCAAGGAAGCCGCCGCGCGGATCGCCGCGGCCAAGCGGCCGGTGATCATCGCCGGCATCGAACTGCACCGCTACGGCACCAGGCCGATGCGGTGGCCCTGGCCGAGAAGGCGGGCATCCCGATCGCCGCCACGATGCTCGCCAAGAGCGTGGTCAGCGAGGTCCATCCGCTCTACATCGGCCTCTACGAGGGGGCGCTCGGCCGCCGCGAGGTGACCGAGTTTGTCGAAGAGAGCGACTGCCTGATCATCCTCGGAGCCCTGCTGACCGACATCGACCTGGGCATCTTCACGGCCAAGCTCGACGCCGCCACCAGCATCTACGCCGCCAGCGACGACCTCCGGATCAGCCATCACCATTACCACGACGTCCTGCTCGACGACTTCCTCCGCGGGCTGGCCGCCGCCGCCCCCCGGGCCGTCTCCCGCCCCCTGCCGCCGGGCCCGGCCGCGGCCCTCGAGCCCTTCGTGCTCGCTCGCGACGCCGCGATCACCACCACGCGGCTCGTCCGCCGGCTCGACGAGTCGCTCGACGACCGCACGATCGTGATCGCCGACGTCGGGGACGCCCTCTTCGCCTCGAGCGACCTCGTGATCCGCGGCCAGACGGAGTACATCGCCCCGGCCTACTACACCTCGATGGGCTTCGCCGTACCGGCGGCGCTCGGGGCCAAGACGGCGCGGCCCGACCTCAAGGTGATCGCGCTCGTGGGCGACGGCGCGTTTCAGATGACGGGCATGGAACTCTCGACGATCGTCCGCCGCGGCCTGGCGGTAACGGTGATCGTGCTCGACAACAGGGGCTACGGCACCGAGCGGCTGCTCCACGAGGGCGCCTTCAACGACATTAACCCCTGGCAGTATCAGCGGCTGCCGGAGATCCTCGGCGGCGGCACGGGCTGGGACGTGCGGACGGAGGGAGAGTTTGACGAGGCGCTCACCGCGGCCCTGGCCGACGAGCAGGAGATGAACATCATCCGCGTCCACATCGGCCTCGATGACCGCAGCCAGACGCTCGACCGGATCGCCGCCGGCCTCGCCCGCCGCGTGCGCTAGCCGCACCAGCGGTCGGATGCACTGATCGGGGACAGTCCCCTCAGGGGACTGTCCCCCTTTCCCGATCCCCTCAGGGGACTGTCCCCCTTTCCCGACGCCCGCTCAGGTCAGGGCTTCAGGTTCGGCACGCCGATCGCTTTGCCGAAGGCGGCGATCAGGTCGGCGAGCGTGCCCTTGAAGGCCGCCGTCAGGCTCTCCTCGGCCGTCATCCCTTCCTTGATCCCGCGGACGAACTGGGCGAACTTCTTGCCGTCGCTGGCCACGAGAAACTTCACGAGCTGCGAAGCAATGCCGTACTGGATCGCCTGGATGTTGGCGGCGGTCAGGAAGTCGGGGCCGAGCGAGCCCGTCTGCTGCATGAAGGCCCGGGCCTGGGCCTCCTTCGCGGGCACCTGCCGCGAGCGGGGCACTACCTGCGTGCCCACCCACTCCGCGAGCCCCTCGTTGAGCCAG
>JBJTPO010000143.1:0-5052 GCA_046075145.1 Planctomycetota bacterium | reverse complement strand
TTGTTGCCCTTGGCCTCCCGCACCACGATCTGGCGGCGGTCGATGTCGAGATCCTTCACCCGCAGGTGAAGCGCCTCGTTGAGCCGCAGGCCCGCCCCGTAGAGGAGGGTTGCGATCGTCGCCGGCTCGCCGGCGAGCGCCGTGAGCAGCAGGGCCACTTCCGCCTGCGTGAGGACGGCCGGCAGCCGCTTCGGCTTGCGAGCCCGAATGACGTCGTTGACCCGGTCGAGCGGCGCGTGGAGCACGGCGTCGTAGAGGAAGAGGAGGGCGGCGAGCGCCTGGTTCTGCGTGGATGCGGCCACGTTCCGCTCGACGGCCAGGCTCGTGAGGAACTCATTGACGGCGGGCTCCCGCAGGGAAACCGGATGCCGCTTGCCATGAAAGAGGACGTATTGGCGAATCCACGAGACGTAGGCCCGCTCGGTGCTGCGGGCCAGGTGCAGCGCGCGGGTCGCCATGCGAACGCGATCGAGGAGCTTGGGACCGCGCGGACGGTCGACGGGATTCCGCGAGTCGGTCGGCATGGCTCGGTCGACGGCGGCTTGATCGTGAACTCGGACGGGATCGAAGGGCGGTCTCATGGCCAGGCTCCTGTGGTGTACGGAAGAACACCATAAGCCTAGCGGCCCGTCGGCCGCGGTGCACGAGCCACCCCCGTCGCGACAGATCATCGGTCGGAGCCGCCCGACACGGCAGGCGTCACTCGCCAGCGGCCGGCTCCCGGCCAGCCACGAGGTCCAGGATGGCAGCCCCAAAATCGGCCAGCCGCTTCTCGCCGATGCCCTTGCAGCGGAGCAGGGCGGCGGGAGAGGCCGGCTTCTCGCGGGAGATCGTCCGCAGGGCCTTGTCGTCGAGGATCGTCCACGCAGGCTTGCCGCGGGCCTCGGCAATCCGCCGCCGCCAGCGCCTGAGACGCTCGAAGAGATCCCGATCCACGCCCTGCCAGTCGTCGGCCTCGGCCTTCGTCACCTTGGCCTTGCTGCCCATCTGCGGCTCGAGCAAGACCACCTCCCGCTCGCCCCGCATCACCTCCCACGACCGCTCGTTGAGTCGCACCACCGGCCGATCGCCGGGCGTGCGGGCCAAGAGTTCCTGGTCGAGCAGTTGGTGCACGAGGTTCTCGGCGGCCCGCTGGTCGAACTGCGAGAGCAACCCGTAGGTGGAGAGCCGCTCGTGGCCGTTGCGGATCACGGCGTCGGTCTTCGCCCCCCGCAACACCTCGCATACGTGCCGCACGCCGAACCGCTGCTCTACTCTAGCTACGCAGGAGAGGATCTTCTGGGCTGTCACCGTCGAGTCGGCCAGGCTCTCCGCCTCGCCGAGGCAGACGTCGCAGGCCTCGCAGGGCTTCGGCGGATACGCCTGCCCGAAATACTCCGAGAGAGCCGCATGACGGCAGCGGGCCGCCTGGGCATACCGCCGCATCGCGTGGAGGTGCTGCACCTGCGAGGCGACGAGCCGCTCCTGCTCCTCCTCGTCGAGCTCGCTCTCGGCTGCACTCTTCCGCATGAGCGCCTCCCACTGGAAGACGTCGGCCGACGAGTAGAGCAGGACGCACTCCGCCGCCAGCCCGTCGCGGCCCGCCCGGCCCGTCTCCTGCTGGTAGGCCTCCAGGCTCTTGGGCAGGGCCGTGTGGAGCACGAGCCTCACGTCCGAGCGGTCGATCCCCATCCCGAAGGCGACCGTCGCCACGACCACGTCGATCGTCTCCTTGGCGAAGGCATCTTGGGTGCGGTGCCGCTCCTTGGCGTCGAGGCCCGCGTGGTAGGGGCGGGCGAGCAGCCCCGCGGCGGCGAGCTTGGCGGCCAGCTGCTCCGTCTCCCGCCGCGAGACGCAGTACACGATCGAGGCCTCGCCCTGATGACGCCCGAGGATCGCGAGCGTCTGGGCCACGCGGTCGGTCCGCGGCACCACGCGATAGACGAGGTTCGGCCGGTCGAAGGTGCCCACCAGCACCGCGGGCGAACGAAGCCCGAGCTGGCCGGTGATGTCGTCGCGCACCCGCGGTGTGGCCGTGGCGGTGAAGGCGTGGAGGCTCGCCTGCGGAAACCGCTCGCGTAGGAGGGCCAACTGGCGATACTCGGGGCGGAAGTCGTGGCCCCACTGACTGATGCAGTGGGCCTCGTCGATCGCGAACCGCCTCACGCCCACCTCGGCGAGTGTGTCGAGCAGCCCCGAGTTGACGAGCCGCTCCGGTGCCGTGAAGAGCAGCCGCAGTTCGCCGGCCCGGAGCCGGTCGCGGATCGCACCCCGCTCCTCGGGCGAGAGGCCCGAGTGGAGGGCGGCCGCGGGATAGCCGATCGCCTCGAGTGAATCCACCTGGTCCTTCATCAGGGCCACCAGCGGCGAGATCACGACGTCGGTCGAGTCGCCCACGAGCGGCGGCAACTGGTAGCAGAGGCTCTTGCCCCCGCCGGTCGGCATCACCACGAGCGAGTCGCGGCCGGCCAGGGCTGCTGCAATCGCGTCGGCCTGCAGGGGCCGGAGCGTCTCGAAGCCCCACCACCGCTTGAGCACCTCGACCACCCGCGGCTCGAGCCTCGCGACCGCGTCGCCCGCTGCGTCGATCTCGGCCGGCCCAGGCACGCTCCGCGCTCCATGAGTTGCGAAAGGGGCCTCAGGATACCAGAGCCCCGAATCTGGCAGCGCGATACACTCACGGGATGCTCTGGATCGCATGGAAGATGCTCGTCGGCAACCGGGTCAAATACCTGGGGATCATCTTCGGCGTGGTCTTCGCCGCCGTGCTCATCTCCCAGCAGGCCTCGATCTTCTGCGGCCTGATGTCGCTCACGGTCAGCCAGATCCGCGACGTCGAGGGGCCGGGCATCTGGGTGATGGATCGTCACGTCCAGTTCGTGGACGACATCAAGCCGCTGGCCGACACGGAGCTCTTCCGCGTCAAGAGCGTGCCCGGGGTCGAGTGGGCCGTGCGGTTCTACAAGGGGATCGGCCGGGCCCGGCTGGCAGAGGGCACCTACGAGCAGATGATCATCCTCGGACTCGACGACGCAACGCTCGTGGGTGCGCCCGAGGGGGTGTTCCTCGGCTCGATCGCCGACCTCCGCAAGCCCGACGCCGTGATCATGGACGACGCCGGCTACAAGCGGATCTGGCCGGGCGAGTCCTACAAGCTCGGCCGCACCTTCGAGATGAACGACCGCCGGGCCGTCCTCGTGGGCCTCACCAAGGCCAGCCGTACCTTCCAGAGCTTCCCCATCGTCTACACCCGCTACAGCCAGGCGGTCTTGTTCGCGCCGCCGGAGCGGAAGGTGCTCTCGTTCGTCCTGGCCGACGCCCAGCCGGGCGTGCCGGCGGAGGAGGTCTGTCGCCGGATCGAGGAGCGGACGGGCCTCCAGGCCCTGACCCGCGAGCAGTTTCTCTGGAAGACGATCGCGTACTACCTGCGGAAGACCGGCATTCCGCTCAACTTCGGGATCACCGTGCTGCTCGGATTTTTCGTGGGCACCGCGATCGCGGGCCAGACCTTCTATCTCTTCACCGTGGAGAACATCCGGCAGTATGGCGCGCTCAAGGCGATGGGCACGAGCAACTGGACGATCCTCGTGATGGTGCTCGCCCAGGGCTTGCAGGTGGGCCTGATCGGCTATGGCCTGGGCGTGGGGCTGGCGGGGCTCTTCGGCTGGTTCGTGAAGGGGGCCTCGCGGCTCTCCTTCTTCATGCCCTGGCAGGTGCTCGCGATCACGGCCGTGGCCGTGTTCGTGATCGTGCTCGTCGCCAGCCTGCTTTCGATCCGCAAGGTGCTGGTCGTCGATCCTGCCATCGTGTTCCGGGGCTAAACAGTATGGCGACCGTCACCGGCTCCCAGACGCACGACGACCGGCCGCTTGCGGAACTAGCCGTGCGGGTGCGGGGAGTGACCAAGGAGTTTGGCAGCGGCGGCGCCGTCGCACGGGCCCTGCGGGGCGTGGATCTCGACATCCCCTACGGCGAACTCCTGATGCTCGTGGGGCCGAGCGGCTGTGGTAAGACGACACTGGTTTCCATCGTGGCCGGCACGCTCGAGCCCACCGCCGGCGACGTGGTTGTGCTCGGCCAGAATCTCGGGCGGATGCGCAACGGCCGGAAGGTGAAGTTTCGCCGCGACCACGTGGGCTTCGTCTTCCAGTCTTTCAACCTCCTGCCGGCGCTGACCGCGGCCGAGAATGCCGCCGTGCCGCTCTTGATCGCGGGCTGGAACCGCCGCCAGGCGGTGGAGGCGGCGGCCGACGTGCTGGACCAGCTCGGGATGGGCGACCGGCTGGCCAACCTGCCGAGCGAGCTCTCCGGCGGCCAGCAGCAACGGGTGGCAATCGCTCGGGCGCTCGTCCACAAACCCCGACTCTTGGTCTGCGATGAGCCCACCAGCGCCCTCGACGCCCAGAACGGCCGGATCACGTTGGAGCTGATCCAGAAGATCGCCGTCCAGCCCGGCCGGGCCGTGATCGTGGTCACTCACGACTCCCGCGTCTACTCCTTCGCCGACCGGATCGCCTCGATGGAAGACGGCCGGATCGACTCCGTCGCCTCGGGGCCGCACGAAACAGACCACGCCTAAAAACCCCGCCCGGGGTACGATCCTTGCATGGCCACCGTTCCCGCCGACCCGTCGTCGTCTCCAGTCGCGAGCCACTCTGGTGCGGCTCCACGGCGGCTTGAACGCCGCCGCACGTTCGCCGACTTCGTCACGCAGCGGATCCTGCCGCTGGTGTCGATCGGGCTGCTGGGGTTCGCGGGTTGGTATGTCTGGAGCACGCGGCCGATGATGCGCAACCCCGCGCCGCCGATCGCGCCGGCCAGGAACCCCTTCGCCGACGCGCTCGCCGCGGCGGGCATCGTCGAGGCCCAGACGGAGAACATCGCCGACTTTGCTCACATGTTCTCGCTCCTATGGTGTACTTAATAGTGTAATCACCGACAGTCGAAGGCGTGAATGTGTTTCCTGCCGATACACCGGTGCCGGAAAATGTCCCACCGGACTGCTGGGCTTTTAGTGTAATTGCAGAACTTCCCATACAAACAATGGTATCTTTTGATGGCACTAAAATTTTG
>JBJTPO010000142.1:0-4590 GCA_046075145.1 Planctomycetota bacterium | reverse complement strand
GCCCGTGCCAATCGAGCGTCCGCCGAGATGGCACGGGCAACCCCGTCCCCCTTGAATGGACTCTCGGAAAATGGAGTTCAGATTCAATTACGTCCTTCCGGCGTTGTAGTAGGCCGCGCAGGCGCCCTCGCTCGAGACCATCGTGGCCCCCAGCGGCGTGCGCGGGGTGCATTCCCTGCCGAAGGCCGGGCACTGGCTCGGTTTGAGTGCGCCCTTGAGCACCTCGCCGCTCTTGCACAGGGGCGACTCCACGGCCGTGATGCTCCCCAGGTCGAACCGTCGCTCGGCGTCGAACTCGCCGTAGGCATCGGCCAGCCGCCAGCCACTGGCCGGGATCACGCCGATCCCCCGCCAGGCCCGATCCACGGGGGCGAAGACCTCCGCAATCACGGCCTGCGCCGCCTCGTTGCCCCGCTCGCTCACCACCCGCGGATAGGCGTTTTCCAGTTCATGCCGGCCGGCCTCCAGCTGCACGACCGTGCGGCGGATGCCCTCCAGGAGGTCCAGCGGCTCGAAGCCGGTGACCACGATCGGCACGCCGAACTCGCGGGCCAGCGGAGGATACTGCCAGGTGCCCATCACGCTGCAGACGTGGCCGGCCGCCAGGAACGCGTTCACGCGGTTGCCCGGTGAGAGCATGATCGCCCGGATCGCCGGAGGCACGAGCACGTGCGAGACGAGCAGCGAAAAGTTCCGCAGGCCCTCCCGGGCCGCCAGCTTCACGGCCATGGCGTTGGCCGGGGCCGTGGTCTCGAAACCGATGGCCAGGAACACGACCTCGCGATCCGGATGGCTGCGGGCGAGCTTCAGGGCGTCGAGCGGCGAGTAGACCACCCGGACGTCGCCGCCGGCCGCCTTGACCGCGAACAGATCCTCACGGGAACCGGGCACGCGGAGCATGTCCCCGAAGGAGCAGAGGATCGTGCCGGGGCGGCGGGCGATGGCGAGCGCCCGGTCGATCGTCTCCAGCGGCGTGACGCAGACCGGGCAGCCCGGACCGTGGATCATCTCGACCTCGCCCGGCAACAGCTGGTCGATGCCGTTGCGGATGATGGAGTGGGTCTGGCCGCCGCAGACCTCCATGATCGCCCAGCGGCGGGTCGCGATCCGGCCGATCTCGGCGGCCAGGCGCCGGGCGGTGTCGGCGTCGCGGTATTCGGCGAGGTGTTTCACGGGAGGGGCTCTCCCGCGTCGCCTGGCTCGTCGCCTTCCCGCAACTCGGCCAAGCCCTCCTCGAGCAGGCCGAGTTCGGCGAAGGTGCGGAGCGTCTCCCGGGCCGAGGCCTCGTCGATCTTCGAGATCGCGAAGCCGACGTGGACGATCGTGTAGTCGCCGACGGCGATCTCGGGCAGGTAGGCCAGGCAGACGTCCTTGACCACGCCGCCGAAGTTGACGCGGCCCATCCGGGTGCCGTTCTCGTCGCGGATCGATTCGACCTGTCCGGGCACGGCAAGGCACATGCGATCAGCCTCCGGAGGCGCGTTCCCAGAGCATCACCCGATTATTGCCGCTGTCGGCCGCCGCCAGAAGCAGCCGGTCGGGGGCCGCGTGCAGGTGAATCCCGTAGGGCCAGCAGAGCGAGTCGGGCGTGACGGCCCGCCAGCGGTTTTCGCCGCTGGTATCGAAGTCATCCTGGCCGAGCACGGTTGCGGCCGCCGTCGTCAGGGGCAACTCCCAGAAGAGCAACCGATTGTTGGCGGTGTCGGCCACGGCCAGCGTGTCGTGCGTCGCGGACACGCCGTAGGGAAACCGCAGGCGGCCCGGCCCCTGGGCACGGTGCGGCAGTTCCGCGGCGGTCGTGAAGTCGGGTTGCCCCAGGACGACATCGGCCGGCCGGTCGCGGTCGGGCAGTCCGCGCCAGCCGAGCAGACGGTGGTTGCCGGCGTCGGCCACGAGCAGCATCTCGCCCGCCTTCGCGACCGCGTGAGGCCAGCGAAACGAGTCGGGGCCGGGTGGGCCGCCGCGATTCTCGGCGCGGCTCGTGAAGTCGGGCTGGCCCAGCACGAGGTCGGCTGGCCGGTCGTGGTCGGGCAGCCCCCGCCAGCCGAGGACGCGCCGGTTGCCGGTGTCGGCGACGAACAGCCAGCCCTCGATCCAGGCCAGTCCATAGGGCCAGGAGAGGGAATCGGCGGCCGCTCCGCCGCCGCGGTTGGCCCCGACCGCGAGGAGCGAATCCTGCCCCAGGCACCAGTCGGGCGGCGCGTCGCTCACCTCGGGCACGCGCTCCCAGACCAGAACGCGGTGATGCCAGGCGTCGGCGACGAGCAGCCTCTCGCCACCGCCCGCATGGCGCACGACGAGGGCCGCGGTCGGGAGATGAAAGCCGTTGGCGGGGCCGCGGCCGCCGGCCGCCGGACCCTCGTCGGTGAACGACGGCTGCCCGAGCACGACGTCGGCCGGCGCGTGGTCGGCGCGGGGCAGGCCGTGCCAGATGAGCACCCGATGGTTGCCGGAGTCGCACGCGACCAGCCGCTCGCCATCGAGCCAAACACCCCGCGGCCCGTAGAACTGTCCGGCCGTCGGGGTGGCGGAGGGAAGCGCCAGGCCGCCGGGGGCGGGAGCGCCCAGCCAGCGCCACGGCCGCCAGGCGCCGACCAGGGCTTCCGCGTCGCAGGGGGCCGCGGCGGGCGCGACGCCGGCGGTGGATGCGGTCGCCATCATCCGGGCCTCACCCACAAGCGGCCCTCGCGCTCGCGGAGGGGAAACGGCTCGAGCCGGCAGGCTGGTGACGAGAAGCAGCCGCCCGTCTCGGTGTCGAACGTGAACCCGTGCCAGGGGCAGGTGAGCGTGCCCGCCTGAAGGTCGCAGGCGGCCCGTTCCAGCGGCAGCCCGACGTGGCCGCAGGCGTTGCGGAAGGCCCGCAGGCCGGCCTTGCTGCGGACGACGATCACTTCGGCGTCGCCCGCCGTGAAGGCCAGTGGCCGCTCAGGCGTCACCGCGTCGGCCTGGGGACCGGCGACCCAGCCCGAGTCGCCGGCGGCGGCTTCACCGGGCATCGCGATCTGCAACACCACCGGCTCCGCAGGGGCGGTGGGCTCCTCCGCCACGACCTCCACCCCCGCGATCTCCGGCACGTGCTCCTTGAGCGACTCCTCGACGGTGGTGCGGAGGGTGGCGGCCGACATCGAGCAGCCCTGACAGTTTCCGGAGAGTCGCACGAAGGCCTTGGCGTCACGGACCTCGACGAGCGAGACGTCGCCGCCGTGCGACTGCAGGTAGGGACGCACCATCTCGATCACGCGGGCCGCCCGGGTGGCGAGGTCCGCCCGCACCAGGCCATGCATGGCAAACAAGGCGTGCACGTGCGGCTCGTCCACCAGTTCGAACAGCAGTTCCTTGCCGCGGGGGTCGGCCTTCAGCTTCTTGACGATCGTCGTCAGGCCGCCTTTGTGGAAGGCCTCGATGGCCGCCTTCAGCGACAGGGCCTTGGCCCGCAGCGGCGGCTCGAGCGCGTCGATCTCGGCCACGGCCCGATCGACCGCCTCGGCCAGGTGCGTCAACTCCTCGGGCGACGTGTCGGGAACGGCCGGGGGGCTTTCGGCATGGCTCATGGCGGGGTGTCTCTCAGTGGTCAGGCGGACTGGTAGCCCGAGTGCTGCTCGAGCAACTCCTCGGCCCTCATGGCCACGAGCCCCGCGAAGAGCCGCTTGGCTGTGGCGACGAGGAGGGCCTCGACGGTGGCTCCGGGCTCCACGGCGACCGTGCCGGCCGGCCGGCGGGCCAGGGCCCGCAGCACGAAGCACGCGCCGTCGGCGTTGTCGAGCAGGAAGTCGGTGAACACGGCGTCGATGAACGGAGCGAGCTCGCTGGGATCCTCCCGTAGTCGGGCGAGGGCGGGCTCCGGCCCGCGGTGCCGCTCCTCGAGCCGGGTCACGAGCCGCTCGGCCGCCGCCTGGAGGAGGAAGTCGAACTGCTGGCGTTCATGAAGGTCCACGGGGGCCGTCTCGAGGGGTCATTGCGTCAGGGCCGATTCCCGCGCGGGGTGGCGGAGTTCGTCGAGCCGGTGCTCGATTCCGGCGAGCAGATCGCGGGCGGCGGTCGCCTCGTCGTCGTGGCCATGCCACGAGAGGAGCTTCATCGCGGTGGCCAGCTTCTCGATCGCGGGCTTGAAGATTCCCAGGTGGGCCAGCGCGTTGGCCTGATTGAGGAGCACCCGGCCGTGCGCCACCGGGTCCCGGGCCTCGGTCCGCACCTGCAGGGCCTGCTCGTAGGCCTCGACCACCTGGGCGAGGTTCTCGGCCGGATGCGAGGAGGGCAGGTATTGCAGGGCGCTGGCGAGATTCATCTGCACGCTCGCCCAGGTGTCGGGGGCGCGCTCGCGGTCACAGCTCCGCAGCGCCTCGCGGAACGACTGCACCGCGATTCCCGTCCGCAGCTGGTCGCTCGCCTCACGGGTGGGCGTGGCGAGGTAGGCCAGGCCCAGATTGTTCTGCAGCTGCACGTAGGCCGCCGGGGCGGTCTCGGCGGTGAGTCCCGCGGCGATCGCCTGCTGATAGCACCTGATCGCCTCGATCAATCGGGGCCGATCGCCGTCACCGCCCGCCTCCTGGAGCGCCACGCCGAGCGCGAACAGCAGTTCGGCACGAACCA
>JBJTPO010000141.1:0-3645 GCA_046075145.1 Planctomycetota bacterium | reverse complement strand
GTGGTCGGCGGCCAAGAATGCGTGGATCACGATTCCGGCCGCTCCGCTGGCCACGACGGCGGCCACCCTGCAAAATCCCCCCGCGAATCGCCGGCTCGGGTTCGCCGAAGTCGTCCGCTGGACGCCGGGCCGGGGTGACGTCGGCATCGCTCCGGCCTTCGCGATCCGTCCGTTGGACATGCCGGGCGGCCTGACCGCCCCGACCCCGGAGGCGCCAACGGTGCCGGGGAAGGTCGTGAACGCGCGGATCGCCCCCCTGCAGGGTGGCGTTGGATCCACGGTCACCTGGGGCGACCCCACCGACGGCTGCGGCTGCACGAGCACCCGCTACTCGGTCGAGGTGACCCGGCAGGATGGCCAGACCCTGGTCTACAGCGTGCCGCGCACCGTCCACGGCATTCCGCTCGTGGAGGGGGGTGCCGTCCAGCAGTTGAAGGTGTGGGGTGCGACCAAGACCGGTGCCGGAGAATTTCGCAGCTACGACGCCATCAACCGGGCGGAGTCCGTGGCTCGGCTCAACCACACCGTCACCAGTGCCGCGTCGTTTGTCGATCTTGGGACCCAAGCCCGGGCGCAGCTCGTGGCCAGCCCCACGCCCTCACGGTTCACGACAAGCCTCCCGCTCGGTGCCACGAACGCGCACCTCGCGTATCTCGAGGTGAACGCGCTCCCGGATGCCACCGAAGCGGCGCAGCGCCTGCCGGCTGGAACCCCGATGATCGTCTCGTCGGAGTCGAGCAAGCTCACACCAAAGCAGCTCGCGGACCTCCGGGCCAATCCGGTCTACGCGAGCCACCTGTTCCCCGGCACGGTCAACGGTGAGGTGCAGCGGGATCAGGTGCGGGCCCACTTCCAGGCCGGGGAGAGGCTCCAGTTTGCGGGAACGGTGGACCCGAGCGTCCGTGCCGGTGCCACGATCGTGGCGGAAGAGGCGCAGGTCCTCGGCGACGGCTCGCTCGGCCCGTGGTTCGAAAAAGGACGGATCGCGGTTGGGGCGGACGGGAGCTATTCCTACAACCATCTCGTGCCCTACGGCATGCGCAGCGTCCGTGTGCGGCTCGAGTATCCCACGCCTCCGGCCACCGACGAATCCGTCGGGGCGACCTCGTCCACGACGCCCCCGGTCATCTCGACGCCGATCGACCTTTCGGGCAGCTTCAACGCGTTCGGCATCACGACGGCGCCGTGGCAGGTGCCGAACAACCAGGGCTTCGACCGCAACGGCAACTACTACAACTCCGACTACACGGGCTCGGGCACGAGCGCGCCCATCGCCGGCACGCCCATCACCTACAACGGCATCTCGTTCCCGATCGGCCCCATCCCCACGGCGGCCGGCCAAGTCGGCGGCAGTGGAACGAGCGCGACGAACAACCCCCCGAACTTCGTCCAGGCCACGGGCCAGACGATCAACGTCAGCGTCGATGCCGACAAATCCGACTACCTCTACCTGGCTGGAGCGGCATCCAACGGCGATCAGTTGTCGCAGGTGATCACGCTGAACTTCACCGACGGCACCACGGAGAAGTGGACCCAGTCGTTCCACGACTGGGCGAGCGTCGGCCCGCCGCAGTCGGATGCGCAGGCGCCGCCAGCCAATCCGAAACTGCCGGTGAAAGCCGCCACGACGGCGAACATCACGCTCTCCGGCCTCCAAACCATCGACGGCGTGGCCTTGGCCGCCGGTGATCGCGTGCTCGTCAAGAACCAGACCTGGGAACAGAACAACGGCATCTACGTCGCCGCCGCCGGTGCCTGGTCTCGTGCCCCGGACGCCGTGGGCTATTTTGCGTTGTGGAATGCAACCACGTCCGTTCTCTCCGGCACCGCGAACGGCGGCAAGTATTTTTGGGAGAACACCGACCCCTTCGAATCCGCCGGTGACATCACGTTCGTCGAAGCCACTCCGCCGCTTCCGGCATCCCGTCCTTTCGCCGGCGAGTTGCTCCTCAAGACCGAGCCCGAACGCATCAATCAGTTGGGCAATCTGGTCGCCACGCCCGCCCACATCTTCGCCTACTGCCGCAACCTGCACGGCAAGCAGTTGGCGAGCATCACGCTGCCGAACAACAACAACATCGGCATCCTGAGCGCCGTGGTGGCCAAGGCTCCGGTGATCGCCCTCGACGCCGGTTTCGCGTCCCTCGTGCTCGGCACCGCCAACCTGACGGGCGTCGATCTGATGGCGTTGACGATCTCGAACGAGTCGAACATCGGGGTGAGCGGCGGCCCGCTCACGTTCTTCTTCGCCGACCAGCCGGAGCCGGGATCGACCACGACGCCTCCGACCTACACGACGAAGCAGGTGACGGTGCCGATGGGGCAGCAGACGACGATCGCCTACATCGCCCCCGACGACGCGAGCCAGATGACCTTCTACGTCCAGAAGGGTGACAATACGTGTGTCGGGCCGAACTGCAGCACGTATCTCACCAACTGGAATGATGGATCGTCGGGGAGCACGACATGGGCCGCGAACATCAACCCCTCGCTCAACTCCCAGATGGGGCCCGGCCAGCACTGGACGATGACGATCCAGAACTCGGCGGAGGGCTACTACGGCTACCTCGATTCCCCGAGCGGGCAGGGCCTTCCGCAAGCCAACGGCAGCACCCCGGCGGGCGCCCAGTTCAAACTGATGACGCAAGCCGAAATTACAACGCAGCCGGCCTGGGCGACGGCCACCGAGAAGGCAGTCGGCACGCTCATCGGGCTCGCGGTTGCCAGCGTCGCCACCGCGGGCGCGGTGGACTTTTTCCTTGCTGACGCAATCGTCGGGGACGGTACGCTCCTCGTGACGACCAACACGGAAATCGAAGGGTCGATCATCACGGTCACAGACGACGTCGAGGCTGACAACTACTGGGTTTTGGCCGACGCCGGCGAGGACTTTACGGCGCTGGTGTCGTACAACTACACGTACATCGCCTTGGAGGAGGACTTCTTCGACGGAGCCTACGAAAGGATCATGGTGCGAGTGCCCGGGGTCATCCCGGTATTGTGATCGCAATGGTTTCGAAGCGATCGTTTCTCGGCAGGAGGCAATCGGGTGCGCAAACGCTGCGAGCCCGGGCAACGCCCGCCGTTGATGACACGTCGAAATCGCCCTGAATGGTTCAGTATTTCTCGATGTCTCTCTTTTCTGAAGGATCTTTCGCCATGCTGCGGATCTCGCTCGATTCTCCGGCCCTGGTCGCGGTGCGCAGCCTGCTCGGCGGCGTCACGGGTCGGCCGACACCGCGGGCTGGCCGCTATGGCCGCCGCAAGGCCTCGCGCACGAGGTTCAGCGGCGAGCGGCTCGAGCCGCGGACGATGCTCGACGCGCACATGCGGGCCCTGCTGCCGGACCTCGTGGCGGCGAGCGACACCGGGGCTTCGAACTCCGACAACCTCACGTCCGACCGGACGCCGGTCCTGACCGGCAGCGTTCGTGGCCCGGTGAGCCAGGTGCGGCTCTTCATCAACGGCCGCCGCGGCGACCTGCTGCCGGTGACCAATGGCACATGGACGCACGAGGTGCCCGCCACGGCGGCCCTGTCTGCCGGCAAGCACACGGTTGCCGTTCGGCCCGTCGACAGCTCGGGCCGCGTGGGGCCGCTCTCCCGCCCGCTGCACGTCACGGTGATGGCGGCTGCGCCGACGGCG
>JBJTPO010000140.1:0-2438 GCA_046075145.1 Planctomycetota bacterium | reverse complement strand
GTCGGCATTGATGAGGATGTCGCTGGCAGCCTGGAGGGTGAGCGTGCCCGTGCCGCCCGCCGAGATCGGATCGACCACCGTGATCGTGCCGGCCTGGCTGCCGCTGGTGCCGGTGAACACGGTCACGCTCGTGGTGGCCAGCGCCGCCTCCAGGGTGGCCACGTTCACGACCGCCGAATCGGCGGTGGCCATGAAGCTGCCGTTCACGCCCGTCTGCGTGCCGTTGGAGATCGTGATGTTGTAGGGATCGATCAACCACTCGCCGGTCTTGCCGAGCGGTGCAAGCGTGCTGACCGTGACGCCCGTGACGTCGAGGCCATAGCCCGAGGTCTCGATCCGGCCGCCGTCGCCGCCGAAGAGACCGCCGCGGGCGAGCAGCGTGCCCGCCGCCGTGGTGCGGCCAGCAGGGTTGTGGATGTCGCTCCAGACCACGATCGTGCCGCCGTCGCCCTGCTGCGTGGCGCTGGCATCGAGCACGGCGCCGGCTGCGACCGTCGTGGACACCGCCTGGCGGATCGAGGGATCGCTGTTTTGCCAGCTGCCGCCGAGCAGGATCTGGCCACCGCCGGAAGAGCCTGTCGCGGTGAGGGCGGCGGAATCGCCGACCGAGAGAACATCGCCGAGGATGATGATCGAGCCACCGAGCGTCCCGTCGCCAGCGGCGATGTTGCCTGCGACGGTGACGACGTCGCTTTCGAGCCGCACGCTGTCACTGGCCCGCAGGCTTGCGCCCGCGACGAGCGTGATCCCGCCGGTGTGTGAGACATCACCGAAGCTCAGGTCGGCAATGCCGGCCGCACCGAGCCAGTCGAGGGCGCGATCGCTGACCCAGAGCGAGTTGGAGGTTCCGGCGACTTGGCCGCCGAGCACGATCTCCCGCTCGGGCCGCGAGCTGGTGATCGACACGGAGGGCCCGCCGGCCATCGCCACGTCGGCGTAGACGATGATCGGGCCGCCGAAGTCGATCGACCCGGCGGAGAGCGTGATCTGGCTGCTGCCGAACGTGACGTCGCCGGAGGTCGAGATCGCCCCGCTCACACGGAGACTGTCGCGGATCGTCACGTCCGCAGGCGCGCGGACATCGAGGCTCGCGAGGCCGCTCAGCGAGCCGATGACGACGTCGCCGAGATCGCCGCCGGCCGCCTCGTCGGCCACGACCACCACGTCGCGGCCCTGCAGCATCGCCGCGTGGGCCGAGAGATCGAGGTCGTCGGTGCCGAGCGTGAACGTGTAGGGCGTGGACGTGTCGGCCGCGATGAGCGGCTGGCCATGCTGCGGATCGACCCACGTGGTCGAGAGCGCGAGCCGCATCTCGAGCGGTTCGGCCGACGTCAGCTGGAACGAGGACAGCGGTCGCGTCACCCCCGCCGGCGACCGGGGCCGACTCGTCGGCTTGGCAGGCTTCTTCGACGGCTTCCACCACCAGAAGAGACGAGACAGCAGCCGCTGCCACCACGTGGCCGGCCGAACCGCCGACGCCTCCAGCGAGTCGAGGATCTCGACCAGCGGCGTCTCATAGACACCGCTGCCGACAAGCCGACTGCCCGACGCGCCACGACCGCGCACGCGCCGCCATACCATCCGTGTCAGGCGGTGCGTCGAGGCGATGGTGGAACGAAGGGAAAGCATTGGCCGTCGTGGCAAATGGACTCGAGGGCGAAGGTTGGGAAAACTGCGGTGTGAAGCGTCCTGAAGAATCCTCCTGGGAGGCGCTAGCACGACATCACACCACCTCCTTGGAGTTACCTACTTGGAGGCACCCGGCATCAGCGTGTCACGCTGGTGTCGTCTTGCGGCGTGCGAAGGCAGTGATCCCCCTTCATGACTCAGACATTCCCCTGTTGAGCGGAGGGCACGATCCGCTTCTGCACGTCCGTCTCCAGAACGCCAAACGCCTGCTCATGTCGCTGCACGGCCATCACCAGCGCCGCGGCCAGTCGCTTCGCCGTGAAGAAGTTGACGATGATCCGCTGGGTCAGCTGGATCGTCTCAGGGCTCGTGCCGCTGACTTGCTTGTTGAGACCAAAGTCGACGATGAGTTCTTCAGGCGTGCCGGTGACCCGACAGAAGTTCGCATAGGTCGCCGCGATGTGTGACTCATCGACCGGCACCTGGACCTGTTCAACCTGACTCGGAGCCTGACCCACGACGGACTTCTTCACATCGGCCATTGAAACCAATCCTTTCAAAAAAAGTAGCGACAATCTCTCGACGAAAACCTACGTACGTACGGCAACTGTAGACTGTGCGACAATAGCACAGAAGCCGGGGGAGTCACGGTTTGGGCGCTCCAATGAGCAACTCGTACCTGCGCGCAGGTATGGGCGAAGGAAGCATGAGCAGGCGTTTGGCGTTCTGGAGACGGACGTGCAGAAGCGGATCGTGCCCTCCGCTCAACAGGGGAATGTCTGAGTCATGAAGGGGGATCACTGCCTTCG
>JBJTPO010000139.1:0-1292 GCA_046075145.1 Planctomycetota bacterium | reverse complement strand
CCGGCGTGACGCACGACGTACTGGAACTCGGCCAGTTCGTTCCGCAGCGCCGGGCATGCGAGGAACTCTCCGCCGGCCAGGTGGGCTATCTGGTCTGCAACATCAAGGACGTGAAGGAGGTGCACGTCGGCGACACGGTCACCATCCACGGCGACGATGCGGCCGGGGCCTTGCCCGGCTACAAGCCGCCGCAGCGGATGGTCTACTGCGGGCTCTATCCCAGCGACGGGGAGAACTTCGAGGAGCTGCGGGACTCGCTCGAGAAGCTGGCGATCAACGATCCCTCGTTCGAATACGCGCCGGAATCGAGCGAGGCCCTCGGGTTTGGCTTTCGCTGCGGGTTCCTCGGCCTCCTGCACATGGAGATCATCCAGCAGCGGCTCGAACAGGAGGCCGATCTCGACCTCGTCCAGACCGCCCCCAACGTCACCTACCAGATCCTCAAGAGCGACGGCGAGACGATCGAGATCACGAACCCCCAGGACGTGCCCGACACGGGGCAGATCGAGGAGTTTCGCCAACCGATTGTGCGGACCAATTTCCTCGTCCCCGTCGAACACATCGGCCCGGTGATGCAACTCTGCACCGACCGCCGCGGCACGTATCTCAAGACCGAATATCTCTCTCCCACCCGGGCGATGCTCAGCTTCGACTTGCCGCTGGCCGAGGTGATCTACGACCTCCACGACAAGCTCAAGAGCGTGACCCGGGGCTACGGCACGATGGACTACGAGCTGGTGGGCTACTTCCCCGCCGACCTGGTCCGGCTTGACATCCTCGTGGGGGGCAAGAAGGTCGACGCCCTGTCGATCATCTGCGACCGCCGCGACGCCGACCGCCGCGGCCGGGCGATCGTCAAAAAGCTCCGCGGCGAGATCGACCGCCACATGTTCGAGATCGCCCTCCAGGCGGCGATCGGCACCAAGGTGATCGCCCGGGAGACGATCTCGGCGATGCGGAAGAACGTGACCGCCAAGTGCTATGGCGGCGACATCTCCCGCAAGAAGAAGCTGTGGGCGAAGCAGAAGGAGGGCAAGAAGCGGATGAAGAGCGTCGGCAGCGTCGACATCCCGCAGAAGGCCTTCATGGCGGTGCTCGACACCGGCGTGGAGCGGCAGTGACCTGCGGAGAGCGCCCGATGCTGCGCGTCCTGCGGTGCGCAGGCTCGGGGTTGCCCATGCCATCTCGCCGGACGCTCCCTGCGGGCATCGTGCCCTCCGGTCGCTCGGAGGAAACCTCGCTTCGCAATCCTTGCTGCGCTCGGTTTCCTACGCCGCTCGATTGGCATGGGC
>JBJTPO010000138.1:0-2174 GCA_046075145.1 Planctomycetota bacterium | reverse complement strand
CTCGAAACCCGCCCGCCCCGCCGGCATCCCTTCCCAGGCCAACCCGGTCAGGACGTCGATCTCCGGCACGAGCGCGCCCGAGCCGATCAGGTAGTCCACCGCGGCGAACTCCCGCGGCGGCCGGTGAAAGACCGAACCGCAGGCGGCGAGGACCTCGCCCGCCGCTTCCGCGGGTGCGGCGTCGTCGGCAACCGCGGCGATCCCCAGCGCGAACCCGTGGGGCTTGAGCGCGACCCGCTCGGCACGCAGCGCGGCTCCGGAGAGCGCTGCCGCCGAGCCGACGAGCCGCCCCCGGAGCGGGCCGGCGGGGGGTGGCTCGAAGCCCACGAACCGGACTCCGGGAGCATCGATCTCGCGACCGGCCGCCGGCGCCGGGGCGGCGGCATGCGCTTCGCCGGTGGCGGGCCGCATCAGGATCGTGTCGAGCCGCGTCAGCTCCAGGACTTTTTGCACCGCGCCGCTCGCCACGTGAACCAGACACTCACCCCCGGCCGCGCGCGCCTCCCGCTGCGTCTCGAAGAGCACGCGGATCCCGGCGGAACTGAGAAACGTCACCCCGGCGAGATCGAGGCAGATCCGGTGCTCGCCGCGCCGCACCTCGCCAGCCACCGCGTGCCGCAGCTCGCCGGCCGACTCCGCGTCCAGCCGACCCACGACCGAGAGTTCGACCCCGTCTGGCTGCGGCACGCGCTCGATGCGGATTTCCATGAGGGGGGACGCGGACTGGCGGATCGTCTCGAGAGCGGTGCTAACGCAGCAGCCGCGAGTATATCGCCGGCCAGACCATCCACGCCCCCTTGCGCGAGCAAGGGGGATGACGCCTGCCATCCGAATGGTCGTGGCGATCATGACGCCAACCCCCTGCCTTGGACGCAAGAGCCCTCCGCGGAGTGGAGACCGTCATCCCCCCGGCTCGCGCCGGGGGGCTTTTATTGGGCCGACGCCATGCCGCAGCGCGGCCGTCACGTGCCGCAGAAGGTTCGATACCGGCCGCAGCCGGCCGGCGGACCGCCCCGGTAGGGCTCGTTGGCAGGCGTCGCCGTGAACGGGTCGCGGAGCACGTCGAGCAGCCGCTCGAGCGGAACGCGATCACCCCCCTCGGCCGCCGCGAGTGCCGCTTCGACCAGGTGATTGCGCGGAATCACGACCGGGTTGGCCCGCCGCATCCGCGCGGCGATCACGGCCGGCGGCTCCGGCTCCCTGGTCCGGCGCGACTGCCAGGCGGCAACCCAGTCGGGGAAGGGCAGGGGGGCGGCCACCGGCGGATGGCTCGAGGCCTCGGCCTCCACGGCCGCCGTGAGGCTGGCGAAGGTGGCCGTGAAGTCGGCTCCCTCGCGATGCATCCGCTCCAGGAGCCCGTCGAACAGCTGCCGATCGCCTGCCTCCTCCGTGGCGAGGCCGAGCTTGGCCCGGGCTCCGGCGAGGTGTTCGCGGACAAAGCGATCGGGATAGGTGTCGAGCACGTCCCGCGCCCGCTCGACCACCCCGTCTCCCTCCCCGGGAAACAGCGGCAACAGGCTCTCGGCCAGCCGGGCCAGGTTCCAGTGGGCGATGGCCGGCTGATTGGCGTAGGCATAGCGGCCATGCTCGTCGATCGAGCTGAACACCGTCGCCGGGTCGTAGGCATCGAGGAACGCGCACGGCCCGTAGTCGATCGTCTCGCCGGAGACCGCCACGTTGTCGGTGTTCATGACGCCGTGGACGAAGCCCACGAGCATCCACTGCGCCATGAGCGCCGCCTGTCGCCCGACGACCGCCTCCAGGAAGGCGGCCGGCCGGTCACCGGCGTCGAGGTCGGTGAGCTCCGGGTCGTGCCGCGCGATCGCGTGATCGAGCAGGGCTTCGAGCAGATCCCGCCGGCCGAGCGCGGCGGCATACTGGAAGGTGCCCACGCGAATGTGGCTCGCGGCCACTCGGGTGAGCACGGCCCCGGGGAGCGGCGTCGTCCGCATCACCACCTCGCCGGTGATCGCCACGGCCAGACTGCGGGTCGTGGGGATGCCGAGGGCGTGCATCGCCTCGCTCACGATGTATTCGCGGAGCATCGGCCCGAGCGCCGCGCGGCCGTCACCGCCGCGGGAGTAGCGGGTGCGGCCGCTCCCCTTCAACTGGATGTCGAAGCGCCGGCCTGCCGGAGTGACCTGCTCGCCGAGAAGGATCGCCCGGCCGTCGCC
>JBJTPO010000137.1:0-12497 GCA_046075145.1 Planctomycetota bacterium | reverse complement strand
TGGCGGCGCAGGCGGGGCTGGCGGGACGGGCACCACCGGGGTCGGCGGCGACGGTGGGAACGGCGGCACGGCGACGACTTCTGGAACAGGGTCTGCCGCCACTGGCGGCAACGGCGGGAATGGCGGCACGCCGTCTGGCCTGGGTGGTGCGGGCGGGACCGCCACGGCGAGTGGCGGTGGTTCGGCCACCAGCGGCACTCCGGGGGCCAATGCCTGACGCGACGGGCTCACACCACGCGGAGCCCGGCGGGCTTTCGCTCGGGGTCGCGCCAGAAGGCATCGCGGGCGAAGCGATTGAAGAGATCCGGCGGCAAGAGCGTCTCGCGTGGCTCGGCTTTGACGGTGCCGCGGACGGTGTGCAGGCCGGGCGTGCCGGCACGTTCGTCGAACTCGGTGACGTCGTAGGAAACGTTGCCGAAGTCGTGCGGGAAGAAGGGCTCGCCCAAAAAATCGTAGATCGCCCGCAGCGCCTGCGCCGGATCGGTCGAGAGTGTCTCGTACTTCACCAGCAGCAGCCGATCGCGCTGATCGCCGTAGCAGGCCTGCTTGAGTGCGTCATAGGGGCCGCCCACCATGCCCTCCGGGGCGACGACGGCGTTGGCCCGCGTGTAGACGGTGCCGCCGGCGGAGTAGCCGAAGATCGACGACGGGCTGAACACGTTTCGCTGCACGAGCCGCTCGATGCTGTCGACGATCCACGAGACATCGCGGACGCAGGCGATCACCTTGGCGGTGGGAAACAGCCGGGCGATCGCGGGCATCCACCCGCACCAGCCGCGGCTGGTGTCGAAGATCACCTCGGCCCGGCAGTCGGCATAGAAGGCGTCGAACAGGCCGCGAAGCACCCGCTCCCGCTTGGCGTCGTCGATGAACACCGAATACTCGTTGCGGGCGCTCATCTGACCCAAGAGCGCGCCAAAGAGCCCGGCCAAGGGCCCCGACATCCCGGCTTCGAATCGCGGATTCTGTCGGAGCAGTGCCGCCAGCAGCGTCGAGCCGGACCGCGGCAGGCCGGAGATGAAATGCATGGTCGCCATGGGTGCGCCTCGGGGAAGCCAAATAGCGTACCGTCCAATCATGTTCGGCACGGCATCTGCGGTCATGAAATCCCCCGGCGCGAGCCGAGGCGTCCCGTGTCTTCGCCCACGATTGGTCGGGGCCGCCGCGGCGTGGGCACCCCGTCGTAGACTCTGGCCCTGTCCCGGCTCATCTCGATCGGCGATTCCTCGGGCCGCAGGTCGATCGCCGCCGGCTCATCATCCGAGTTCCTCGAGATCCGCCAGATCCTTGAGCCGCCCGGCTGCTCGCTTGGCGGTTCTCATGTCGGCCAGGCCCAAGACGGGCGCGGGCACGTCTCCAAACGTCGCCGTCATCCGGTTCGGCCAGGCCGCGTCGAAAGTCAGGCCGGTGACGCTCGTCATGATGTCGATCCGGCTTGGGGGCAGCCCGATTTGGTAGAGGACTTCAGGTTCCGCGAAGTCGCTGCTTTTCATCTTGGAAAGCGGAGCCCGAAATCGTTCGAGGGCCCGCCACACCCGCTGCGCGTTCTCCGTGGTCGGCCTGACCCACAAGTCGATGTCGAGCGTCGCCCGCACATGGCCGTGTGCGGCCAGGGCGTGAGCGCCGATCACGAGGAACTCAACGTCCTCGTCGCGAAAAAGTTTCAGAATCGCGACAAAATGTGGATTCATCGAAATCCGTCGCGGTGAGGGTCCACGCCTGTTTGGTCACCTCCCAGCAGAGGGCAATCCGCTCTGCGGGGGTGAGGTGGGAGTAGTCGGCCCGCGGTTCGGGCTGGCCGACCCGCCCAACCCAGACCGGCCACTCGGACCGGTCAACCTCGTTTGGATCGTGGCCGCCGTCGTGCTCGCCGATCCCTCGATCGGGCCGGCCATCATCTGTCGTACGCATTCGCCAAGTATATCGTCGGGGATCGGTCCGGTCGATCAGCGTCGAGCATGAGCATGGCAGGCCGATGATGCCATGCATGGTCGTCATGCGAGCACCTGGGGTGAGCGCACAAGAGGCTGGCGTTCTGCTGGATCTGTCAGCCGGTGCCCGGCACCGGCCCCCGCAGGTCGCCGGGCACAGCCTTGCGGTAGACGAGCCACCGCATCTCGATCGGTGACTCGTGCCGCGGCACGTCGAAGACGTCGAGGCCGCTCACCCAGTCGGCATACCACTTCGTGGGCGGCCAGGCGCCTTCGGGCAGGTGGCGCTGCTCGTAGTCGAGCACGGCGTCATCTGACACGAGGACCAGCGGCAGGTCGGCTGCGGCCGCGGCGACCTCGGGATACGTGAAGATCGAGGTGTAGACCTGCAGGCCCAGTTCGCGGGCCGCGGCGTCGGGCGTGTAGCCGACCTGCGGCAGGAACACGTTGAACACGAGCCGCCCGCCGGGCGCGAGACATCCCGCAGCAAGCTCAAACATCTGGCGAAGCTCCCCCGCCGTGCGGAAGTCCGAGACCACCTCCGAGAGCACGACGAGCCCGTAGTCGCGCCGCAGGTCGGCGAGCGAGGCAAACACGTTCCGCTCGATCACCCGCACGGCGAGCGACTCCCGCCCGGCCTCCTCCCGCAGGATCGCGGCGAACCTGCCGCTGAGTTCGACCGCATCGACCGGATGACCCCGCCGGGCGAGCGCGAGGGCGTTGCGGCCCGTGCCCGCGCCGATGTCGAGCACGGGGCAGCCGGCGGGCGCTAAGGCCTCGGCGGCGAGGGCCGTCACACGGGCGTCGGCCGTCGTGCCGAAGTAGGGGGGCTCGCGGGTGGCCACCCAGTGGTCATAGGTCTCCCCGAGCGAGGCGATCTGGGGCGTGACCGTGTAGTTCACGGTGAGCCCCACCGGCGACTCGTAGGCGATCACGATCTCGGCCCGCGGCGAGGCCGCGTAGGCCGCCGCAAGCTGGCCCGCGAGCACGCTCCTGAGGCGGGCCTGCTGCTCGGCGTTGAACGTGACGCCGAGGGCGGCGAACGAGCGCATGCACAGGGCTTCGTAGTCGTCGAGCAGCGCAGGCACCGCGGGCAGGCGGATCTGGCCGCTCGCGACGGCTCGGCGCAGCAGCCGCCGCGTCATGGCCGGGCGGAGCGACGGTGAATCGATCATGGCGCGATCCCCAGCACGACGAAGTCGCGGTTGACGAGCGAGGCAAACAGCGTGCGGGCCAGATCGGCGAGCCGCTCGGGATCGTGGCCCGCCGTGGCCGGATCGTGCGCCGCCTCGGCGACGATCTCGCGAAGCGTGCGGTGGCCGTCCACGAGGCGGACCAGCGCGGCCTGCGTCACGTCGAGAGGGAGCCGCCAGTCGGAGCGAAAGACGGTCGCGCCATCGAAGCCGCAGCGGTGGCGGAAGTGCGGCACCGTGTCGAAGACCGCGGGCGACGCGAGGTCGACCCGATAGGTCGCTGGCGGCCGGTCAGCCCGGCAGGCCGTGAAGAAGTGGCAGGCGTTGCGGGTGTTGATCCGCTCCATCACGCTCCACCGCTGCCGGTCGGGGAGCGCGGCCACGGCCTCATGGAAGCCGCCCCGCGGCGGCGCGGGAGGCTCGTAGGACGATTTCAGAAACCAGCCCTGGAAGACGAGCCCGGCCGAGGCGACGAGGTCGAGGCAGTCGTCCACGGTGTAGCTGCGGTCGCGGCCGTGAAGGAAGGTGTCGACGAGCCCGGCGTCGAACCTGAGGTCGGGGGCGAACGAGAGGTAGCTCCGCACCGGATGATCGGCCGGCAGGAGGGCGATCGCCTCCTTGACCGTGAACAGCGAGGCCTCGTCCTGCCCGAGGCCGATCTCGCGGAAGACCGCCTGCATGATCTCGACGCCGATCCGGCCGTAGCGGGCGTAGAGCATGATTGCCGCCACACCATCGGGCCGCAGCCGGGCTGCGAGCGCCCGCATCCCCGCTTCGGGCGACGCCATGTGGTGGAGCACACCGGTGGAGACGATGAGGTCGAAGTCACGGCCGAGCGTGCCGACCTCCTCGATCGGCAAGAGGTGCAGGTCGAGATTGTGGAGGCTGTACTTTTCCTTGAGGAACCGGTGGTGGTCGAGCGACGGACCGCTGACGTCGATCGCGACCACCCGGGCCCGGGGATTGGTGTGGGCGAACACCGCCGCCTGATTGGTGCCGCAGCCGGCGACGAGGATCTCGAGGTCGGGCCGCGCGTCGCGATCCGGCCAGAACATCCGATTAGCGTGGGAGGGATCGAACCATTGCCAGTTGCCGGTGAGCCAGCCGGGCAGGTCCTGGATCGGCTCAGGATAGACCCACTTCCGGTACTGGCCCGAGACGACGTCGGCGAGCGGGTTGGCGGTCATGGCGGTCGGTTTGCATCCAGCGTGGTTGACCGACCGTAGCCCCGCCATGGGCGGAGGTCAATCGGGCCGCGCCGGGGTGCCGTGCCCAAATGCAGTGCTCCGCCGTGGTGAGGCAATCCCGTCGTATAATCCGGCGGTGATTCCTCGCCCGACATGACCTCCATGACGACACCCATGCGATCCCCGTCGCCACGGCAGACCGACTCCGTCGCCGAAATCATCGAGCTTTACAAGCAGGACGTGGATCGGTCCCTGCTTCGCCGGCAACTGTCCCGGACCGCAGAGGAGCGGTTCCGCGACGGGATGGAGCGGCAGCGGCTCGTCGAGGAGTTGCAACGCGCGGGCCGTGAGACGAGGCGGGCGAGATGACGGATCTGCCCCAGCTGCTCGGATCGCTTGCCGAAGAGGGTGTCCGGTTCATCATCGTCGGCGGAATGGCCGGTGTGGCTCATGGGTCGGCACGGGTCACGTTCGATGTCGACTGCGTGTACGCCCGCGACGCCGACAACATCACGAGGGTCGCCCGGGCGCTCGCGGCGTTTCAGCCCACCTTGCGGGGAGCGCCCGCCGGGCTGCCATTCCGATTCGATGAACCGACGATCCAGGCCGGGCTGAACTTCACGCTCGACACCACGGCCGGACCGATCGATTTCCTGGGCGAGGTGGCAGGTGGGGGTCGCTACGAAGCCCTGCTGCCTGACACGGTCGAGCTGCAGGTCTTCGGGATCCGCTGTCGGGTCGTCACGCTTCCGCGGCTGATTGCCCTCAAGCGGGCGGCTGGCCGCCCCCGCGACCTCGATGCGATCGCCGAACTCGAAACGCTCTGGCAGCATCCAGGCTGATCCGCCCGCGGCCGCCGAGGAATGACGATGCGACTGGCCATTTGGTCGAGCAACCTGGGCCGCAGGGTAGCCATCGTGGCGGCGGTCGTCTTGTCGCTGGCGACTGGGCCCGGCGGGCGGGCGGGCACCTGGGATTCGCTGCTCTCCAACTCCCACTGGTACGTTCCCCAGGAAAACCTGCTCGCCTACATGTCGAGCAGCACGAGCTTCACCACGCCGCCCCCGATCTCGCTTTGGGACCAGACGCTCTGGAGCCTGGGCACTGCGACGGACGGCCGGTTCACGGGCTCTGCGCAAGCGACCTTCTACATCTCGCCCGAGAACTCGTTCAGCTCGAGCGATTCGATCCTGGGCGTCGCCACCGAGGCCGGGCAGATTCGGATGCGGTTCACCCCGACTTCGGGCAGTCCCGTGATCGGCATCGGACAGTTTCGCCAAGTCAACGGCACCACCGCCATGCAGATGCAGATGATCTCCGGCCAGGCCGGCGAGGCCTACACGACCCACTGGGCCTACATGCTGCCCTACACCCCGGGCAGCTTCACGCCTCCCGACCCGCGGCCCAACAGCGATCTCACCTCCACCGAGTGGGCCTGGACCCCCGGCACCACCTGGGCCTACCAGAGCGACCAGCTCTTCGGACCGGGCGGCGTGGGCAGCTTCACGATCACCAACTACCGCAACGGCTACTTCTGGGGCTCCGGCAGCGGGCCCGCCGGCTCGCTGGGCGAGTCGTTCACGCAGCTGGGGTCGATCACGCCCGAGGGCAACGTGCTCTTCAACGTGCTCGCGGGCTCGAGCACGCCGACCTTGCTCACGCTCACGGGCCAGGTGACCGGAGGGCCGCTGACCGGCCAGATGGCGCTGCGGACCTACGAGTTTTCCGGGAGCGACCCGGCCTTCGGTCCGGTGGGAGTCGCGGCGGTGGTGCCGGAGCCCTCGACCTGGCTGATGGCGCTTGCGGGCTTCGCGGCCGCGGCGGCCGCCCGGCGAATCCGGCGGCCGCGCTGCCGGGCGCGCAGGTCTGCAGACGGTAACCAGCGGGCGGCGTGAGAATGCCGCACCCTGCTGCATCGGCATCGGCGTGATTCGCCCGGGCACTGGGCCCGATTCCTGCGAACCGCTCCCGCAGGCCGAGCGCCATGAGGATGCGTTCCTCGACCGACAGCCTGGCGATGCGATTCCGCTCCAACTCCTGCGAGCGGGCCATGCAGCCACTGGGCCGAGGATGATCGTGGGGCGTCGGCGACGCTTGCCATCCCCGAAGGTTACCATCCGGCCTTGCCCGGCCCGGCCTCTTGGAGCACGGGTATACTTGGTGCATGAGCAATCCAGAACGTCCACACTCAAAACCCAGGCCGTGCCCGGCTTCGCTTGTGGTCACGGATTCGCAAACGCAGGCCGGCGCCGACCGGGCCGCTTGGCGGGCGCTGACCGCGGAGGAGCGGCTCGACATCGTCGAGCAACTGAGGCTCGAGGCAGGGAGGTTTCTCCATGACTACCCATGCCGACTTCGAAGACTTCTTTCGATTGCTGAACGAACACGGCGTTGAGTACATGATCGTCGGTGGCTACGCCGTGGCATATCACGGCTACCCCCGGTTTACCAAGGACATCGACGTCTTCTACGCCAACACCCGCGTGAATGCACAGCGGCTACAGTCGGCCCTTGTCGCCTTCGGCTTCCAGGCATCCGGCATTCCGCTGGAGGTGATCGAAAAGCCGAATGCTGTGCTGTCGATCGGCCTGGAGCCGGTGCGAATCGATCTCTTGAACGCCATCGCCGGCGTCCTGTTCGAGGCAGCCAGGCCCAACATCGTCGCCGGGCGGTACGGCGACACGAAAGTGTGGTTCATCGGCAAGGAAGACCTGCTTCGGAACAAGCGGTCGACCGGCCGACAGCGAGATCTCGGCGACGCCGAGGAACTCTCCTGAGACCCCCGAATCCAAACCGCCTGCCACTGGGGCATCCAATCGTCTCAGGGGACCTGCCAAATGGGCGATATAGGACTCGAACCTATGACCCCCAGCTTGTCGAGCTGGTGCTCTAACCAACTGAGCTAATCGCCCGAACAGTCGGCAACGCAAGTGTCGCGCGTAAAACGCGGCCAGTCAAGCGAACGACGTGGGCGGCGAGGCCGGTGGCGAACGTGGCTTGCGGGGCGAGCGCGGTGGCGGATACCCTGCCGTTTTCCCGCAAAATCTCGCGGGCCGCTCCCTGGCGATACCGACTGCTACCATGCCTACTGTCCGCCTTCCCGACGGATCCACCCGCGACCTTCCCGCCACCGCCAGGGTGGCCGACTGCATCGGCGACGCCGCCACGCACGGCGGAAAAAGGGGCAAGAAAGCCCCCGTCGCCGCGCTGCTCGATGGCAGGCTCGTGGGCCTCGATGCGCCGCTGCCGGCCGAAGGACTGGCGACGGTCGAGCCGCTCTACGCCGGTGACGCCCGGGCGCTGCCTGTGATGCGGCACTCCGCGGCCCATGTGATGGCCCGGGCGGTGATGCGGCTCTTCGAGGGCGTGGAACTCGCCTTCGGCCCCACCGTGGGCCACGGCTTCTACTACGACATGCGGGCCAGCCGGCCGATCACCGACGAGGATCTACCTGCGATCGAGGCCGAGATGAAGCGGATCATCGAGGCCGACGAGGCCTTCGAGCGGGTGGAGGTCGCGCGGGAGAAGGCGGTCGAGATCATCAAGGGATTGAACCAGCCCCTGAAGGCCGAACACATCCAGACGGGCCTGGCCGAGCATCCCTCGCTCTCGTTCTACCGCCAGGGGGAGTTCGTCGATCTCTGCCGCGGGCCGCACGTGCCGAGCCCCGGTTGCATCGGCGCTTTCAAGCTCACGAACATCGCCGGGGCCTACTGGAAGGGCGACGCCAACAACGCCCAGCTCCAGCGGCTCTACGGCACCGCCTGGTTCACCCAGGATGAGCTCGACGCGCATCTCGCGGCGCTCGAAGAGGCCCGCCGCCGTGACCACCGTGTGCTCGGCAAGCAGCTCGATCTCTTCACCACGAGTCCGCTCGTCGGCTCGGGGCTCGTGCTCTGGATGCCCAAGGGCGCCCGGCTGCGGGCCACGCTCGAGAGCTTCGTCCGCGACGAGCTGGCCGCGCGGGGCTATGAGCCGGTCTACACGCCCCACATCGGCAAGGTCGATCTCTACAAGATCTCCGGCCACTATCCCTACTACGCCGACAGCCAGTTCAAGCCGATCGTGATGAACGAAGACGAGCAGTATTTGCTCAAGCCGATGAACTGCCCGCACCACACGATGATCTACAAGGCCCGGCCCCACAGCTACAAGGATCTGCCGCTGCGGCTGGCCGAGTTCGGCACGGTCTACCGCTACGAGCAGTCGGGCGAACTCGGGGGGATGACGCGGGTCCGCGGGTTCACCCAGGACGACGCCCACATCTTCTGCACGCCCGAGCAGGTGGAGGAGGAGGTGGCCGGCTGCATCGACTTCACGCTCAAGGTCCTCGAGAGCCTGGCCTTCGAGAACTTCCGCGTCCGGCTCGGGTTCCGCGATCCCACGAGCGACAAGTACGTCGGCCCGCCCGAGCGGTGGGACGAGGCCGAGGCTGCGATCGAACGCGTCGCCCGGCGAATGAACCTGCCCGGCTGCGAGCCCGAGCCGGGTGAGGCGGCCTTCTACGGCCCCAAGATCGACTTCGTGGTCAACGACTCGCTCGGCCGCGAGTGGCAGCTCGGCACCGTGCAGCTCGACTACAACCTGCCGAGCGCCGAGCGGTTCGACCTGGAATACATCGGGGCCGACAACGCCAAGCACCGGCCGGTGATGATCCACCGGGCGCCGCTCGGCAGCATGGAGCGATTCGTGGGTGTCTTGATCGAGCACTTCGCCGGGGCGTTTCCGCTGTGGCTGGCGCCCGAGCAGGTGCGGGTGATCCCGGTGAGCGAGAAATCCGCCGGCTACGCCGAAGCCGTGAAGGCGAAGCTCGAGGCCGCGGGTCTGCGGGTGGGCATCGACCTGGCCGCCGAGAAGCTCGGGGCCAAGATCCGCACCGCGCAGCTCGACTTGATCCCGATGATGGCCGTCTGCGGACCGCGGGACGAGGCGGCCGGCACGATCAGCCTTCGCGACCGGCTCGACGGCGACTTGGGCGCCATGAGCCTCGAGGCGGCGATCGAGCGGCTCCGCGACGAGAACGCCCGCCGTGCCGTCCGCCACAAGCCCAAGCCGCTGGCCCTGGCCGGCGAGGCCGCCGCCGAATCAGGCGGCGAGGGCGACGGCTACTGAGTTTTTCGCCCGCTGTTCCCCGATCGGCCGCCGCCCGGCGGCACCACCCGAGGAGATTCGCCCCATGGCCGATGCCGCGACCGCCGTCATCAACGGAGCCGACACCGCCTGGATCATCGTGGCCACGGCGCTCGTGCTGTTCATGACGCTGCCGGGCCTGGCGCTCTTCTACGGCGGCCTCGTCCGCTCGAAGAACGTGCTCTCCGTGCTGGTGCAGTGCTTCGCGCTGGCCGGGGTGATGACGCTCCTCTGGGTGGCCTACGGCTACAGCCTCGCCTTCGGCAACGGCGGGCCGCAGCAGTGGGGAATCGGCAATCTCGACAAGGCGTTTCTCAAGGGCGTCACGGTCGACGCCGTTTCGGGCACGATTCCCGAGTCGCTGTTCGCCGCCTTCCAGATGACCTTCGCGATCATCACGCCGGCCCTGATCGTGGGCGCATTCGCCGAGCGGATGCGGTTCAAGGGGATGCTCCTGTTCTCGATCCTCTGGTTCACGTTCTCCTACCTGCCGATCTGCCACATGGCCTGGGCGGGCGAGGGCTCGCTGTTTCACGGCTGGGGCGTGCTCGACTTCGCCGGCGGCACGGTCGTGCACGTCAATGCCGGCATCGCGGGGCTCGTCACCTGCCTCATGCTCGGTGCCCGCAGCGGGTATCCCAAGCAGGTGATGCGGCCCCACAACCTGCCCTTCGCCGTGATGGGAGCCGGGATGCTCTGGGTGGGCTGGTTCGGCTTCAACGCCGGCAGTGCCCTGGCCGCCAACGGTACCGCCGCCATGGCCCTGCTCGTCACCCACATCGCGGCGGCCACGGCCACGGTCGTCTGGATGGCGATCGAGATGATCGCCCATGGAAAGGCCTCGGCGCTCGGCGTGGCGACCGGCGCGGTCGCGGGCCTGGTGGCGATCACGCCGGCCAGCGGCACGGCCGGGCCGCTGGGGGCCGTCGTGATCGGGGCGGCTTCGGCCCTGGCCGGCTACTACTTCGCCACGAGCGTCAAGCATCGCTTCGGCTATGACGACTCGCTCGACGTGTTCGGCGTGCATGGCGTGGGGGGCATCGTGGGCGCGCTGCTGACCGGGGTCTTTGCCGCCACAGACTTCGGCGGCTCCGGCCTCGCCGAGGGCATGACCGTGGGCAGCCAGGTCTGGGCGCAGGCCAAGAGCGTGCTGGTCACGATTGCCTGGAGCGGCGTGGTCTCGGTCGTCGCCTTCTTCCTCGCCGACAAGCTCGTCGGGATGCGGGTGCCGATCGAGGTGGAGCGGGGCGGCCTCGACCTGGCCGAGCACCAGGAGCAGGCCTACGAGATCGTGTAGGCTCCGCTCGAAGCAGTCGCCATGCCGCGGTTCGTCCTCCTCGAGCACACGGGTCATCCCGACGATCCCGCCGGGCGGCACTTCGACCTCTTGCTCGAGGAGCCGGACGCCTGCCAGACCTGGCGGCTCGCCGAGATTCCCGTGGCCGGCGGCGAGCCCGTGGCCGCGACCCCGCTGCCGCCACACCGGCTCGCCTGGCTCGACAACCTTGCGGGCGAGGTCTCCGGCGGCCGCGGGTTCGCCCGCCGCGTGGACGCGGGCACGTACGAGCCGGGCGACGCCGGCACCATCCCGCTTGCCGGAAGCCTGCTCGCGGGCCTGCTGCGGCTGGACGAGACCGACACGGGCTGGCGGGCGACGCTCGACTGAGCGGACGTATCATGGGGGTCCCCCAGGAGAGCCCCCATGAAGCCGCGTGAAGTGCTCGCGATGTGTCGCGAGAAGGAAGTCAAGGCCGTCGATCTCCGGTTCGCCGACTTCTTCGGTGCCTGGCAGCACTTCACGATCCCCGTGGGCAAGCTCGAGGAAGACACCTTCGCCGACGGCCTCGGCTTCGACGGCTCGAGCATCCGCGGCTGGCAGTCGATCAACGAGAGCGACATGCTGCTCGTGCCCCAGCCCGACACCGCCTTCGTCGATCCCTTCGCGGCCACGCCCACGCTCGTGATGATCAGCGAGGTGCAGGATCCGATCACACGGGAGGACTACTCCCGCGACCCACGGAACGTGGCCCGCAAGGCGGTCAACTACCTCAAGAGCACCGGCATCGCCGACACCTGCTTCATCGGCCCGGAGGCCGAGTTCTTCGTGTTCGACGACGTGCGGTTCGACCAGAACGCCCACGAGGGTTACTACCACGTCGACTCGGCCGAGGCCGAGTGGAACCGTGGGCGGGGCGACCGGCCCAACCTCGGCTACACCCTGCGGCACAAGGAGGGCTACTTCCCCTGCCCGCCGTCGGACCAGCTGATGGACATCCGCACCGAGATGATGCAGACGATGATCGCCTGCGGGATCGACGTCGAGGCCCAGCACCACGAGGTGGCCACGGCCGGCCAGTGCGAGATCGACATGCGCTACGGCGAGCTGGTCCGCATGGCCGACCAGATGTGCCTCTACAAGTACGTGGTGCGGAACGTCGCCCGACGGCACGGCAAGACGGCCACCTTCATGCCCAAGCCGATCTACGGCGACAACGGCTCCGGGATGCACACCCACCTCTCGCTCTGGAAGGAGGGCCACCCGCTGTTCGCCGGCACCGGCTACGCCGGGCTCTCGGACCTCGGGCTTTACGCGATCGGCGGCATCCTGCGGCACGCCCCGGCGCTCCTGGCCCTGACAAACCCGACCACCAACAGCTACAAGCGGCTGGTGCCGGGCTACGAGGCCCCGGTGAACCTCGCCTACTCCCAGCGGAACCGTTCGGCCGCCTGCCGGATCCCGATGTATTCGACGAGCCCGAAGGCCAAGCGGGTGGAGTTCCGCTGCCCCGACCCGACCTGCAATCCCTACCTCTCGTTCGCCGCCATCCTGATGGCCGTGATCGACGGCATCCAGAACAAGCTTCACCCCGGCGACCCGCTCGACCGCGACATCTACGACATGCCGCCGGAGGAACTCGCCGACGTGCCCAAGGCCCCCGCCTCGCTGGCCGAGGCCTGCGACTGCCTGGCCGCCGACTCCGACTTCCTGCTCCGGGGCGACGTGTTCACCGACGACGTGATCGCGACCTGGCTCAAGTGGAAGCGGGAGAAGGAGG
>JBJTPO010000136.1:0-1453 GCA_046075145.1 Planctomycetota bacterium | reverse complement strand
GGTGGTACTCGACGACGCCAGCGACGACCGCACGGCGGACCTCGTCCTGGAGGCGGCGGCCCGCGACCCGCGGGTGCGGTTCGTTCGCGGCGGCGCGCTGCCGGCGGGCTGGTGCGGCAAGCAGCATGCCTGCTGGCAGCTGGCCCGGGCGGCGCGGCACGACACCTGGGTGTTTCTCGACGTGGACGTCGTGCCGGCCCGGGATGCGGTCGCGCGGTCGGTCGCGTTCCTGAACACCGGCGGGGCCGGGCTCGCGAGCGGCTTTCCGCGGCAGGAGACGGGCTCCTTCCTCGAATGGCTCCTGCTGCCGCTGATCCACTTCGTGCTCCTGGGGTACCTGCCCCTGGCCCGCTCCCGGCAGGTCAACGATCCGAGCCTGGCCGCCGGCTGCGGGCAGCTGTTCGTGACCCGGCGGGCCGACTACGAGCGGGCCGGCGGGCACGCGGCGATCCGGGCCTCGCTCCACGACGGTGTGAAGCTGCCGCGGGCCTTCCGCCGGGCGGAGATCGTGACCGACATCTTCGACGCCACCGAGATCGCGTCCTGCCGGATGTATTCCCGCAGCCTCGACGTCTGGCGCGGGCTCTCGAAGAACGCGACCGAGGGCATCGGCTCAGCAGCCACGATCCTGCCGTTCACGATCCTGCTGGGGGGCGGAGCCGTGCTGCCGCCGCTGCTGGCCGCCTGGGGCCTGTTGACCGGCTTCGCCGGCTGGCCGACGGGCACGGCGATCGTGGCGTTGGCTGCGGCGGTGCTCGCGTATCTGCCGCGGGTCTGCGACGCGATCCGGTTTCGGCAGAGCTTCACGAGCGCGGCGTTCCACCCGCTGGGGGTCGCTGTGTTTCTCGCGATCCAGTGGGTGGCCTTGGTGCGCAAGGCCCTCGGCCTCAAGACCGCTTGGCGCGGCCGCTCGCTTGCGCCGCAGTAGGGCAGGGGGCCGTGGTAAGCGCCGTGAGTCGTGCAGGCTCGGGGTTGCCCATGCCATCTCGCCGGACGCTCCCTGTGGGCATCCTGCCCTCCGGTCGCTCGATGCTGGCCTCGCTTCGCCTTCCTGGCTGCGCTCGGCCAGCAACGCCGCTCGATTGGCATGGGCAACCCCTCGCAGTCAAACGATAAGCCGTGATCGGAACATGGATTCCCGTTTTTCGAATGAACGATGTTTTGCCACGTTCGATGCGCTGCCAGCACCGTGCGATACATTGTTGACCCCACTCGGAGCCCTCGCATGCGAATCGTGATCCTCGACGCCTCCACGACGAACCCCGGGGACCTCGATTGGGGGCCGGTCGCGGCCCTGGGCGACGTCGTCGTGCACGACCGCACGCCCGACGACGAGATCGTCGCCCGGGCCGCCGGCGCCGACGCCGTGCTCACCAACAAGACCCCGCTCGCCGCCGCCACGCTCGCCGCGCTGCCGGGGCTCCGGTATGTGGGCGTGCTGGCGACGGGGGTG
>JBJTPO010000135.1:0-2812 GCA_046075145.1 Planctomycetota bacterium | reverse complement strand
CGTCGGCCCCGACGAGCACGGCGTCGCACACGGCCGGATCGAGCAGGCTGCCGGCGTCGTCCACAGCCGCTTCAGGCCAGGCCTCGGTGGCGACATCGGCGGCGACCACGATCTCCGCGCCGCGGCGGCTCGCCTCCGCGGCCACGGCCGCGATCCGCCCGTCGGTGCCAAGCAAACCGAGTTTCATGACGGCATTGTTCCCCAATCACCGTCGGGCGGCCAGATGCTGGCCTGCCGCCGCTGTGCAGCGGGGGCCGGGGCGGTTATAGAAGCAGGAACGGGACCGCAGCGGTCGGCTCCCGCCCCCCGGGATGCCGGCATGCGCGCGGAGGTGATCGCCATCGGCGACGAGCTGGTGACGGGCCAGCGACTCGACACCAACAGCCGCTGGCTGTCGGCCGAACTGGCCGTCCTCGGGATCCCGGTGGGGTTCCACACGACCGCGGCCGACACGCTGGAGGCGGGCGTCGAGGCGTTTCGGATCGCCGGGGGCCGGGCCGACGTGGTGGTGGCCACCGGCGGCCTGGGGCCCACGGCCGACGACCTCACGCGGGACGTGCTCGCGGCGCTCGCCGGGCGGCCGCTCGTGCTCTCGGAACCGTCGCTTCGGGAGATCGAGGCCCGGTTTGCCGCGCGGGGCGTGCCCTGCCCTGCTTCGAACCGGCGGCAGGCCATGTTTCCCGAGGGGAGCCGCGTGATCCCCAACCCGAACGGCACTGCGCCGGGCATCGACCTGTCGCTCGATGTCGGGGGCCGCCGCAGCCGGGTGTTCGCCCTACCGGGGGTGCCCTCCGAGATGAAGCCGATGTGGTCAGCGGCGATCGCCCCGGCGATCGTGACGATGCTGCCCGAGTCCGCCACCATTCTTCAGCGCCGGATCAAGTGCTTCGGCGCGGGCGAAAGCGCGATCGAGGCGATGCTCCCCGACTTGGTGCGCCGCGGCCGTGACCCGCTGGTGGGCATCACGGCCCACGAGGCCACGATCACCCTGCGGATCGCCGCCCGCGGCCGCGACGAGGCGGAGTGCCAGGGGAAGATCGCCGCGACGGAGTCGGTGATCCGGGAGTGCCTGGGGCCGCTGGTATTCGGCGTCGACGACGAGGAACTGGAAGACGCGACGCTCGCGGCCACCGGCGGCACGCTCGCCGTCTGCGAGGCGGCCACCGTGGGCGCCGCCTCCGCGCTGCTCGGTCAGGCCGAGGGACGCCGCCGGGGCCGCGGGCTTGCGGCGGTGTTCCTCGGCGGACTGGTGATCCCCGGCGCCGCCCTCGATGCCGCCGCGGCAGCCGCGCGGGCACGGCAGGAGTTTGCCGCCGATCTGGGGCTGGGCATCGGCGGGATCGACACGGCCGCCGACGGCAGGCCCGTCGTCTCGCTCGCCATCGAAACCCGCGCCGGCACCTCCCGGGTGGAACATGTGCTCGGCGGCGGCCCGACGCTCGCCCTCACCCGCGCCGCCAAGGCCGCGATCGACGTCGTGCGGCTTCGAGCCGCGGCCGCCCGTCATCCCGTGGAGCCCGTCCGATGAGTCCTCCCGGATCCGCCTCCGGCTCGGCCGCCACCTGGCGGACAACGATCCTGTTTGCCGGACTCGTCGGGCTCGTCGGCCTGATCGTCTGGCCGTCGCTCGCGGGCCGCATCCAGTATGCCCGCACCCGGGCGGAGCTCACGGCGATCGCCGACGCCGCCGCCGGCGCCCGGCTCGCCCCGGTCGCCAAACTCTTCACCACGCTCGCACGGCTGATTGGCCCCTCGGTCGTGAACGTGACCGCCGTCCGGCGGCTGCCGGCCCTGGCCGACGAGATCGCCGCCCTCCATGGTCACTCACCGGGCGGTATCAACGACGAGTCGGTGGGCTCCGGGGTGATCGTCGGGGAAGACGGCGTGATCGTCACCAACTATCACGTGGTGGCCCGGGCCGACTCGATCACCGTCCGTCTGGCTGATGGCCGCGAGTTTCCAGGTCGACTGATCGGGGCCGACGCAGGCACCGATCTGGCGGTACTCGAGGTCGACGCCGAGCACCTCCCGGCCGCGGCCTGGGGCGACAGCAACTCCCTCGAGGTCGGCGAGATGGTCTGGGCGATCGGCAACCCGTTCGGCCTCGACCGCACCCTCACCTACGGGATCGTGAGCGCCGTAGGCCGCCGCGGCGTCACGGGTGATCCCCTGCAGGAGTTCCTCCAGACCGATGCCGCGATCAATCCGGGCAACTCCGGTGGACCGCTCGTGGACGTGAACGGCCGAGTGGTGGGCATCACCACGGCCATGGCCGGCCCCGACTCGCAGGGAATTGGCTTCGCGATCCCGAGCAACACGGCCCGCGAGGTGGCCGAGGCCATCCAGCGGCTCGGTCACGTCGAGCGGGGCTACCTGGGCCTCGCGCTCCGCCGCACGGTCGACGGCAGCGAAGGCGTGCTCGTGATGGCCACTGAGCGAGATGGTCCCGGCGAGCAGGCCGGGATCACCAAGGGAGACGTGATCGTGGCCTTCGGCACCGAGCCGGTGGCGACCCCCACCGAACTCGTGCTGCTCCTGACCCGCGCCGACGTCGGCGCGGAGGTTCCCGTCGAGATCGTCCGCGGCGATCGCCGCCTCACGCTCCCGGTCCGCATCGGCCGCCGGCCACGCTAGTTGGAGGCCGCAGGGGCATCCCTGCCCCCTGCAGCCTTGGCGGCCCTCCGGCCGCCGGCCGCACCTCCGGGCGGCCGTGCTCGTGCGCGGGGCGGCGCGCAACGCAGCTTCAGACGAATCAGGACTCGATTTCCGAACGGGGACGGTCCCCTGCGGGGACTGTCCCCTTTCGACCCGC
>JBJTPO010000134.1:0-9803 GCA_046075145.1 Planctomycetota bacterium | reverse complement strand
CGTGGCGCCGGAGGCCGAGGTTGCCCGTGGCATCTCGCCAGTCCGTGGGGCAGGTTTGCAACCTGCCGAAACCGGAGGCGTGACACCGCAGACCACGCACCTCCGAACCGAGCCCTGGCAGACTGCACGCCTGCCCCACGGGTGTGACGCTCCCTGTCACGGCATTTCCGAAAGAACCGGATGTGCTTCCTGGTCCCTGGGGCGGCTGGTGCGCGAGTCGCTCTTGCTTCTCGGGTGGAGCTGTCCGCAGGCCATGGCCGACGCGCTGCTCGGCGAGTTTTCCGACGGCTGAAGCCCGCGGGTCGGGTGGCGCTTCTACCCGGGCTCGCGCTGGCGCGGGGTGCGGGCGGGCGCCTGCCTCACGAAAAACTCACGCGTCACTGGCTGAAACTGGCCTTGCTCCACCGGGGGGCCCACGCGATCCTCTGCGACCGTTCTCCCGGTGTGAGCCCATGCCTGCCCCCCGTTCGATCGTCGTCATCAAACTGTCGGCCATCGGTGACGTCCTGCACGGCGTGCCGGTCGCGGTGGCCCTCAAGCGGGCCTTCCCCGAGGCCCGGATCGGGTGGGCCGTCGAGGGCAGGGCGGCGGACGTGATTGCCGGCCACCATGCCGTCGATCACCTGTTTCGCCTGCCGCGCGGCTGGCTGAAGTCGCCGTCCGCGGTGCACACGCTTCGGCGGCAGTTGCGGGCCTTCGCCCCCGACGTGGCCATCGATCTCCAGGGCCTGCTCAAGAGCGGCGTGGCCACCCGGCTCTCGGGCGCGCCGATGCGAATTGGCTTCGCCCGGCCCGTCGCCCGCGAATGCTCCTGGCTCGCCTTCACGAACCCCGTCAAACCGGTCGCGACCCATGTGGTCGAGCGGAACTGCGACCTGCTCGTACCGCTGGGAATCCGTGAGAGCCGGCCATGCTTCGATATGCCCAGTTGGCCGGTGAGCCGTGAGCGGGTGCGGAACTGGCTCGCCGGGCTGCGGCTCCCCGAGCCGCCGGTGGTCATCAATCCGGGCGCCGGCTGGGCCAGCAAGCGGTGGCCAGCCGAGCGGTTCGCCGCGCTGGCCCGCTGCCTCCATCGCCGCCACGGCATCCGGCCGATCGTGGTCTGGGGCGGGGCTGCCGAGCGGGACGCGGCGGAGCAGATCGCCGCCGAGTCCTGCGGCGAAGCAATCGTCGCCGCCGAGACCACGCTCCAGGATCTTGGCGAATTGTTCCGACTCGCGCGGATGGTGATCTCCGGAGACACGGGGCCCCTCCACCTCGCCGCGGCGGTCGGCACGCCTTGCGTTGGCCTCTTCGGCCCGGTGCCCGCGGCCCGGAACGGTCCCTATGGATCGCAGCACGTCTGCGTCGAGCCGCCCGAAGCCCTGCGGCCGGGTTGGGACAACCGCAAGACCGACACGGTCTCGATGGCCGGCATCGAGCTCGAGCGGGTGGTGGCCGCGGTGGAGCAGTTGCTCGCCCGCGGCCGCGCCGCCGCGTAACGAGCCGCCCCGAGACGGCACGGATGACCCGGGCCCGCGGTATAATCCGGGCTGCCTTCACGCCGGATTCGCCCATGCCACGCCCCCCACGCAATCCGTTCTACGTCGTGCTCGGGGCCGTGGGCTTCGCCTTCACGATCACCGCGGCCGCGTCGTGCGTGGCCGTGCTTCGGGGCGTCCGCCCGGTGGCCGCGACCGGCGGCAGCCACCTGCTCGACGCCCTCATGGCCCGCTACGGCACCTCGCTGCTCGCTGGGGAGATCGCCGTGCTGGCGGTGGCGACCGTGGGCGCGATCTGGCTCGACCACGTGGCCGGCGAAAAGCTGCGGCGGGAGCGGTCGCCCCGCCAGGAGGCTGAAACCGCGACCGCCGCCGGAGCCGACGAGCCGTGACCCCGTCGGCCGCCGCCCGGATTGCCAGCCTCCGTGACCGGATCCGGCACCACGACCGGAAGTATTACGTCGAGGCGGCCCCGGAGATCAGCGACCGGGACTACGACCGGCTCGTCGACGAACTGCGGTCGCTGGAGTCGAAGCATCCCGAGCTCGTCACGGCCGACAGCCCCACCCAGCGGATCGGTGACGAGCCGGTGACGGCGCTGGCGAGCGTCCGCCACCGCGTGCCGATGATGTCGATCGACAACACCTACGGCGTGGACGACTTGCGCGCCTGGGGAAGGCGGGTCGAGAAGCTGCTCGCCGAAGCGGGCGACGAGAAGCCGCCGCGATTCGTGCTCGAGCTGAAGATCGACGGCGTGGCCGTGTCGCTCACCTACGAGAACGGCCGGCTCGCGCTGGCCGCGACGCGGGGCAACGGCATCACCGGCGACGACATCACCCACAACGCCCGCACCATCCCCGGCGTGCCCCTGGTGCTGGCGCTCGCCGACCCGCCGCCGTTGGTCGAGATCCGCGGCGAGGTCTACATGACCAACTCCGACCTGGTCGTGCTCAACGAGCGGCAGGCGGAGGCCGGGCTCGCCCCCTTCGCCAACACGCGGAACGTCGCCGCCGGCAGCATCCGGCTGCTCGACCCGCGGGAGTGCGCCGCGCGGCCGCTCGAGTTTCTCTGCCACGGCGTCGGCAACGCGACGGGGCTGGGCGCCGAGTCACAGACGGCTCTCTACGCCTGGGCGGCCCGCGCCGGGCTTCCGGTGGCGCCGCGGACCGAGGTCTTCGATTCGCTCGACGCACTCGTCGAGCGGGGCACGGCCCTGATCGAGGAACTGCACGAGCTCGACTTCGAGGTCGATGGCTTCGTGGTCAAGGTGGACGACTTCGCCCAGCAGCGGCTGCTTGGGGCCACGGCCAAAAGCCCCCGCTGGGCGATCGCCTGGAAGTTCGAGAAGTTCGAGGCCACGACCAGGCTGGCCGGGATCCGGGTGCAGGTGGGCCGGGGTGGCACGGTCACGCCGGTGGCCGACCTCGAGCCGGTCGAGCTTGCCGGCACGACCGTCCGTCGGGCCAGCCTCCACAACGCGGAGGAGGTGGCCCGGAAGGACGTCCGGGTGGGCGACGTGCTGGTGGTGGAGAAGGCGGGCAAGGTGATCCCCCACGTCGTCCGCGTGGAGAAACACCTCCGGGAGAAACGGCTGCCCGTCTGGCACCCGCCTACGGAGTGCCCCGAGTGCCAGACGCCGCTCGTGAAGGATCCGGACGGCGTCTACATCCGCTGCCCAAATGTGGACTGCCCGGCCCGCTGCCGGGAACGGATCCGGTTCTTCGCCTCACGGGGCGCGATGGACATCGAGGGGCTCGGCGACAAGCTCGTGGAGCAACTTGTGGCGAGAGGCCTCGTCAAGCAGTATGCCGACCTCTACACGCTCGAGCCGCCGCAGTTGGAGACGCTCGAGCGGATGGGGAAGAAGTCGGCCGCCTCGCTCGTGGAGGAGATCGCCAAGAGCCGGGACCGCGGGCTCATCCGGGTGCTCAATGCGTTGGGCATCCGGCACGTGGGCCCGCGTGTGGCGTCGCTCCTGGCGGCACGCTTCCCCACGATCGATGAACTCGCCGGAGCCTCGGAGGAGGAGCTGGCCGCGGTGCCCGAGATCGGCCCGGTGATCGCGGCGAGTGTGCACGAGTGGCTGGCGAGCGACTTCGGGCGGCAGACGATCGCCGGCCTGCGGGCGGCGGGCGTGACGCTCGAAGTGCCGCAGGCGGAGCGAATCGAGGCGGGGCCGCTCACGGGCAAGACGCTCGTGGTCACGGGCACGCTCGGGGGATTTAGCCGCGAGGAGGCCGAAGAAGCGATCCGCCGGGCCGGCTGCCGGGCGGCGGGCAGCGTCTCCAAGAAGACCGACTACCTCGTGGCGGGCGCCGAGGCGGGCAGCAAGCTCGACAAGGCCACGAAGCTCGGCGTGCCGGTGATCGACGAGGCCGCCTTCGAGCGGCTCCTGGCGGGCGGCTGAGGTCCGGCCCTCATGCGATCAGGCCCTTGACCACGTGCCCCGCGAGCGAGTTGGCCATGGTCGCGTGGTGCGTGGGCTGCATGATCAAAGCCTTCAGGGTGATTGTGGCGTCTGGCCGAGTGCGCCGGGGTTGCCCATGCCATCTCGGCGGACGCTCGCTTTAGGCATCCTGCCAATCCTATTTGGCACACGCGTTGCCCAGGCCGTGGGGCAGGCTTGCAGCCTGCCTGCACCGGCTCGCCATTTCATCGGAGCCGAACGCGTCCGGCACGCAGAAGATCGCCAGCGCCAGGCCCCAGAAGGGCTCGCCGGCCAGGATCCCGACGAGCGGCCAGGCCACGATTCCCACCCGGGCCACGATCCGCCGCGTGGCGTCGAACCAAAGCCCTCCGGCGAACAGGATCTCGAAGGCCACGATCGCGTGCGTGACGAGATTCATCAGATACTCAGAGCCGCGGTACAGGCCGGTCAGATCCACCAGCCGCGACTGCGACCGCGCCGTGAGCCACCAGGCGGCGGTGCCATCCCACCAAGCGTCGCCCTTGAGTTGGGCCAGGAGCAGGCTGACGGCGATCGCCACCGCGTGCACCCGCACGAGGCCGAGCGCGACGCGGCCCCAGGGCGACGCCGTGGGGGGCGGCGCTCCGCGGCGGCAGCCGATCCACCGGTCGAGCGACCAGACCGCGCCGCTCGGTCCCACGACGAGACACCACAGCAGCACCGCCAGGCAGTCGTCGGCCGGACCGACGAGCACGGGACCACGGTTGAGCAGCCCCGCCCACAGCACGGCCGCCACGAGGCACGCCAGCCGGCCGGCGAGGCCGAGCGTGACGGCCATGATCGCCGCGACGAGCACACCAAACAGCAGCTTCAAGGCGAATGGCGAGGCGGCGACCGCGAACAGCGAGGGAGGCGGCCCCGACTGGCCGGCGACCGAAGCGGGAAGCATGCCCCCGGGCCCGAACCAGGCCTCGAGGTCGGCCGCGTAACTGCCGGCCAGTGCAAGGCCGAGCAGGCCCGTGAGGATGCGCACCATCGCGAGCGGCCGGGGATCGGCCGGCGTGAACCAGAAGGCCAGCCAGGCGCTGCCCGCCGCCGCGAGGCCGGAGGTGGCACGATCAACGCCGCTCGTTGAGCGAGGCACCGCGCTCATGGTGACGTGTCCTGGGCGGCGGCCGCAGCACCTGCGGGTTGATCGCGGAGCACCGGGGCCAGTTCCCCGCGTCTTGGCTCGCCCCCGAGTTCGACGAGCTGGATCTCACCATCGACCAGGCGCACGCGGGCCTGGTAGGGACTGACCGGCCGAGGGTCCTGCGGCGGTGCGCCACGTTCCTGGAGCGGCCAGCGCACCACACGCACCAAGACGTCGGCGCCGCCCACGGCGGTAAAGGCTCCCTGGCCGACGCCTGCGGCCAGGGGCACGGCGGTTTCGTCGCTCGCCGCCGACGCGATCCGGCGGGCCAACCGCCGCCAGCGAGCCGCCCGCTCGCCCGTCCGGTCTCCGGGAAGGCGGAGCGTGTCCCCCTTCGCCTCGGAGCCTGTCAACGAGGCGCCCTTCACCCTGACGCCCGTCGCCTGGAAGCGACGCACTTCGAGTGCATGATCGGCATCGTCCGGCAGGCCGTAGGTGAGCGGATGATCGAAGCCCAGGTCGAGCCACGCCGGTCCCATCCAGGACGAAAAGAGCCGCTGCTTGATCGTCTGCACGAGCGCCGACGAGCCGCTGACGGAGTTGCCGGCGATCGTGAGCACGAGGCCCACCAGGTAGACCGCGAGACCGACGCTCGTCGCCGAGATCGTCAGCTCCGACAGCGATCCTGCGGGCGGCGGCGGGTGACGATGGGGGGCGGACATGGCGGCGGAAGGTCCGGGGCTCGCGTTCGATCCGGCCCCGCGGACGGCCGGCGTAATCGCCAGTGTGCTTGCGTCCCGCTACGGCCGCCAGTCGGCCCGCGGCCGTTCCCGGAACCCAGCCGCGGGACCGGCCGCCACGGGGCTGCGTTGACACCCGCCGCGGCGGGCGATACCGTGAACGAAGCGTGAAGACCACGCCCGTGTCGCCCCGAACCATCGTTTGGGGGATTAGCTCAATTGGGAGAGCGTCTGGCTGGCAGCCAGAAGGTCAGGGGTTCGAATCCCCTATCCTCCACTTGGTGCGGCACGGTTCACCCAAAGCGCATGCGCTGTTGCCAGTCGCATGCGGTCTCGCCAGCTCGCCACCTCTTTCGTGCCCCATGGGCGACCTGTCCGGGATCGGGGCTCAGTTCGCGGGCGAGGTGGCCTGGCTCGACGGCCGGCTGCTGCCCCGCGACGCCTTCGCGGTCCCCGCCGGCGACGCTGGCTTCGTGCTCGGGGCGACGGTCACCGAGCAACTTCGGACGTTTCGCGGCCGGCTTTTCCTGCCGCAGCCGCACGCCGAACGGCTGCTCAACTCGCTGGGTATCGTGGGGTTCACCCCGCGCGGATCGATCGCCGATCTGATGGCGGCCGCCGAGCGCGTGGCCCGACACAACCATGCGGTGTTGGTCGCGGCCAAGCCGGGCGAACCGCCGCCCGACCTCGGCCTCGTGATCTTCGTGACCGCAGGCGACCTGGCCTCCCAGCACGGCGGACACTCCGGACCACCGCGAGCGGCCATCCACAGTTTCCCCCTCGCCTTCGGCCTCTGGGCCGGAGCCTACGACGACGGCGTCGCCCTGCGGAGCGTCGCGGTGACCCAGGTGCCGGAGGCCTGCTGGCCCCTGGCCGCCAAGGTTCGCAGCCGCCTGCATTACTTCCTCGCCGACCGGGAGGCTGCCGCGGCGGAGTCCGGCGCCCGCGCGGTCCTCGCGCATGCCGATGGCCGGATCAGCGAGACATCGACCGCCAACGTGGCGATCGTGCGGGACGGCCGGATCATGGTGCCGCCGGCGGCCGACGCGCTCCCTGGCGTGAGCCTGGCGTTCGCCCGCGGCCTCGCCGAAGGGCTGGCGATCCCGTGGCAGGAACGGTCGCTGCGTGAGGCCGACTTGGCGACCGCCGACGAGATCCTGCTCACGAGCACGCCGAGCTGTATCCTGCCCGCGACGCGGTTCGACGGCCGGCCCGTCGGCTCGGGCAGGCCCGGCCCCGTGTTCCACCGGCTTCTGGCCGCCTGGTGCGCGGTGGCCGGCATCGACATCGCCGGGCAGGCGCGGCACCATGCGAACCCCTGCCGCCAAAGGCTGCCGGCATGCTGAAGCCAGCTGCCGCCCGCGCCCTCCCCACCCGCTACGAGGTGCGGCACGAGACCGTCTATTCCTACAGCGAGGCGGTGCCCGTCTGCCACAACGAGATTCATCTCGTGCCGCGGGATCTGCCGCACCAGCGGCTCCTGGCCAACCAACTCGTCGTCGAACCCGAGCCGGCGGTCCTCTCGAGCCGCCCCGACAGGTTCGGCAACCGCGTCGGGGTGTTCGCGATCGAGGCCGGCCACCGGCGGCTCGTCATCGCGTCCACGAGCGTCGTCGAAATCGATCCACCCCGTGATTGGCGCGAGTTCGAGCCGCTTCCCTGGGAGACGCTCCGCGAGCGGCTGACCCGCGACACCGACGCGGCCACGCTGGAGGCCCGCCAGTTCGCCTGTGAGTCGCCGCTGGTTCCCATCTCTCCCCGACTGGCGTCGTGGGCGGCCGAGTCGTTCACCCCGTCCCGCCCCTGGCACGAGGCGCTGGTGGAGCTGACCTCGAGGATCCACGGTGAGTTTGCCTACGACCCGACCGCCACGACCACCAGCACGCCGGTCGAGGAGGTGTTTGCGCTCAAGCGGGGAGTGTGCCAGGACTTCGCGCATCTGCAGATCGCCTGCCTCCGATCGCTGGGCCTCGCGGCCCGCTACGTGAGCGGCTACATCTCCAACGAGCGTCCACCCGGCTCCAGCGGCCCGGCCGGGATGGTCGGGGCCGACGCCTCGCACGCCTGGCTGGCCTGCTGGGGCGGCTCCGACGGCTGGCTCGACGTGGATCCGACCAACGACTGCCCCGCCGGATCGCAGCATGTGACGATCGGCTGGGGCCGCGACTATGCCGATGTCGCTCCCGTGAAGGGCGTCTGCATCGGCGGCGGCACGCATGCCATGGAGGTGGCCGTGCACGTCTCGCGGCTGGGCTGATCCGGCTCGGCGGCGGCATGCTGCAGCCGACCAGCGTGGCCCGTCCGGGACGATGGGACGGCCGGCCCGTCCCCCGACGCAGCTCACGGATTTGTCGATCTTTTCGCTCGCCGCCTATCTTGTGGTGACGCCGGCCCATGACCTGCTCGGCGCGATCCTCGGCCGAGTCCTTCGTTCATGTCGAGCGCACCAGCCACCAGCTCTCCCTCGGCCGGCGCCGCCCCGCCCGTGAAGCGCGGCCCGCTGCGACGGCTCTATGACTGGGTGCTCTCCTGGGCCGATTCCCCTCACGGCCTCACCGCCCTCGCGGTGATCTCGTTCGCGGAGAGCTCCTTCTTTCCGATTCCTCCCGACGTGCTGCAGATCGCGCTGTCGGTCGCGAAGCCGAGGCTCAGTTATCGCTACGCCGCCGTATCGGCCGTCGCCAGCGTGGCAGGGGGCGTTGCGGGCTGGGCCATCGGCTGGGGGCTCTGGCACCTCGTGTCTTCGTTCTTCTTCGACTACGTGCCGGGCTTCTCGCACGACAAGTTCGAGTACGTCGAATCGCTCTACAAGCACAACGCGTTCGCGTCGATCTTCGTGGCTGCCTTCACGCCGATCCCCTACAAGATCTTCACGATCGCGGCGGGCGTCTTCTCCGTGCCGCTTGGCACGCTCGTCCTGGCGTCGGCGCTTGGCCGCAGCGCACGGTTCTTTCTGGTCGCCACCGTGATGCGGCTGTTCGGGGCCCAGGCGAAGGCGCTGCTCGACCGGTATCTGGAACTGGCCACGCTCGCGCTGGGCGCGCTCCTCGTGGGCGGCTTCCTCGCCATCCGCTGGCTCATCCCGTCCCACTGACGACCCGCGTCCAGCACATGGCAACGCCATGTCCGTGCGGGTGGCGGGCGCCATCCCCCTTGCTCGCGCAGGGGGCTTGTCTGGCGATGCCCCGCGCCGCTTGGATTCGTCTGAACGGCCATCGCGCGCCACACAGCGCACGAGCACGGCCGCCCGGAGGTGCGGCCGCCGGCCGGAGGGCCGGCACGGCTGCGGGGGCCATGGATGGCCCCGCAGCCGTGAAATCAGAACCCGCTGAACTGCTCGAACTCGTCGTAGGGACGATGCTCGAGATTCACGAACCGGGTGTAGTCCTGCTGCCAGAGGAGCTTGATGTCGTCGGTGGGGCCGTTGCGCTGCTTGGCCACGATGATCTCGGCTTGGCCCTTGACCCGCTCCTTGTCCTCGGCGGTGGTCTGGTAATACTCCTCGCGGTGCACGAACATCACCACGTCGGCATCCTGCTCGATGGCGCCCGACTCGCGGAGGTGGTTGAGCCGCGGCCGGTTGTCACGTGACACCTCCGCCTGCCTGTTGAGCTGGGCCAGGCAGAGCACCGGAATGTCGAGTTCTCTCGACATCGTCTTGAGCCGACGGGCGATCTTGGCGACCTGCTCCTGCCGCGGATCCCGCGGATTGTCGGGCTCGATCAGCTGAAGGTAGTCGATCACGATCAGGGTGAGCCCCTGCTTCCGCTTCAGCCTGCGGGCCACGGCGGCGATCTCCGTGAGCGTGCGGCCCGGGGTGTCGTCGATGTACAGGGGCGCGTTGCTGATCTCGGCCGACTTCTGCACCAGTCGCCGTCGGTCCTCCTGCGAGATCGTGCCGTTGCGGAGCCGGTGCCCGTTCACCTGGGCCGCGGAGCAGAGCAGACGGTCGGCCAGTTCGAGGCTGGCCATTTCGAGGCTGACGAAGAGCACCGGCTGCCGGATCCCGATCGCCACATGCTCGGCGATGTTCATGGCGAAGG
>JBJTPO010000133.1:0-2316 GCA_046075145.1 Planctomycetota bacterium | reverse complement strand
CCCGTGCCATCTCGGCGGACGCTCGATTGGCACGGGCAACCCCTCCGACCCGTGAAGCTTACGGCAGCATTCCAGATGAACCACGCCACGCCGCCCGACCTCACCGGTTTCGTCTGCCCCGCGCCGCTGCGGGACCGGCCGCAGGTCGTGATGGGCCACGGTGGCGGCGGGGCGCTGTCGCGCGACCTGCTGGAGCACGTCTTCCTGCCGGCCTTCGGGAACGCCGTGCTCGACCGGCTCGGTGACTCGAGCGTGCTCGACCTCGGGCCGCGGCTGGCCGGCGGTAGCCGGCTGGCCTTCTCGACCGACTCCTACGTCGTCCGTCCGCTCGTCTTCCCGGGCGGGTCGATCGGCGAACTCGCGGTCAACGGCACGGTCAACGATCTGGCGATGAGCGGGGCCGAGCCTCTGTTCCTCTCGGCCGCCTTCATCCTCGAGGAGGGTTTGGCGATCGCCGAACTGGCCGGGATCGTGGCCCGGATGGCGGCGGCGGCGGCGGCGGCCGGAGTGACGATCGTGACCGGGGACACGAAGGTGGTCGAGCGGGGCCGCGGCGACGGGCTCACGATCACGACGGCGGGCATCGGCGTGGTGCCGCCGGGCCTCGACCTCGGGCCGCAACGCATCCGTCCTGGCGACGCCGTGATCGTCAGCGGCACGCTCGCCGACCACGGCATGGCGATCATGAGCGTCCGCGAGGGGCTCGGCTTCGAGGCGGCGATCGAAAGCGACACCGCGCCGCTCCACGGCCTCGTCGCGGCGCTCGTCGCCGCCTGCCCCGGCCTCCGCATGCTCCGCGACCCGACCCGCGGCGGCGTGGCCGCCAGCCTGAACGAGATCGCCGCCGCGGCGGCCGTCGGCATCGAGATCGACGAGCACGCGATTCCCGTCACCCCGGTGGTCGCCAGCGCCTGCGAGATCCTCGGCCTCGATCCGCTCCAGGTTGCGAACGAGGGCAAGTTGCTGGCGGTGGTGCCGGCCGACTCGGCCGCCACCGCACTCGCCGTGCTGGGGGCCCATGAACAGGGCCGCCATGCCGCGCGGCTCGGCCGGATCGTGGCCGGGCACCCCGGGATCGTGGCGGTGCGCACGGCCCTCGGCGGCACGCGTGTCGTGCCGCTGCCGATCGGCGAGCAACTGCCGCGGATCTGTTGATCCGGCTGCACGGCCCTCCAAGGCCCGTGCAGCCTTGGCGGGCAGCCGGCCGCACCTCCGGGCGGTGTGTTCGTGGGCCGTACGAACGCGCCGCATCGCCGCAGGGTCTGCGTGACCGTTACGGTTGGCAGCACGCCGCCGGTGCCAGGCCAAGTTCGAATCGCCGCCGGGTTGCTGAAACTGGTCTCGGACAGCGATGATGCCACAGGCACGCGATCCCGCTTGGGCGACGACGCGTTTTCCGACGCCCGTCCCTTCGCGAGAGTCGCCCTTGGCCCAGATCATCGACGTCCGGGCCGTGCCACGGCACGCCACCCACTGGGAATACCTGCTGCCGATCCTGGTGGTCCACCTGCTGGCCTGCCTGGCGATTCTGCCCTGGTGCTTCAGCTGGTCGGGGGTCGCGCTCGCCCTCGGTGGAACGCTCGTGTTCGGGACGCTCGGCATCAACCTCTGCTACCACCGGCTCCTGGCCCACCGCAGCCTCAAGGTCGGCCGCGGCCTCGAGCGGTCGCTGGCGACGATCGCGCTCTGCTCGCTCGAGGACACGCCCGCCCGCTGGGTCGCCAACCACCGGCTCCACCACGTCCACTCCGACGACGACCTCGATCCCCACTCCCCCCGCGACGGCGTCGCCTGGTCGCACGCCGGCTGGCTGTTTCGCCGGGCCCCCGACCGCCGCACCTACGCCTACTTCGACAAGTATGCCCGCGATGTTCTCGCCGACGACTACTACCGCTGGCTGGAGCGGCACCCGCTGGCGATCCTCTGGATCTACGCGACCCACGCCGCCTGCTTCGCGGCCGCCGGGTTCGCGGTGGGGCGGCTCACCGGCGGCGACGTCGAACACGGCCTGCAGCTGGCGGCGAGCTGGCTCGTCTGGGGCGTGTACGTCCGCACGGTGCTGGTCTGGCACATCACCTGGAGCGTCAACTCGCTGACCCACCTGTTCGGCTACCGCACCTACGAAACCGGCGAGGACAGCCGCAACAACTGGTTCGTGGGCCTGGTCGCGATGGGGGAGGGCTGGCACAACAACCACCACCACGACCCCGCCAGCGCCAGCGTCCAGCACCGGTGGTGGGAGTTCGACGTCACCTACTACCTGATCCTGCTGCTCGAACGCCTCGGCCTCGCCAAGGGCGTCATCCAGCCGCGTCA
>JBJTPO010000132.1:0-4562 GCA_046075145.1 Planctomycetota bacterium | reverse complement strand
GTTGGTGCCCGTGTCGATCACCGAGACCGAGTTGCTGCCTATGTTCACGACGTAGGCGAGGGTGCCGGCCGGGTTGACCGCTACCCCGATCGGATTGCTGCCGACAGCGATGGTGGCGGTCAATGTGTTGGTGGCGGTGTCGATCACCGACACCGAGTCGCCGAAATGGTTGGTGACGTAGGCTTGGGTACCGGCCGGGTTGTAGGCCACCCCCCAGGGGGCAAAGCCGACGGCGATGGTGGCGGTCACCGCGTTGGTGGCCGTGTCGACCACCGACACCGAGTTGCTGGTCGAGTTGGTGACGGAGGCGAAGGTGCCGGCCGGGTTGACCGCCACACCGAGAGGATTGCTGACGCCAACCACGGTGGCCGTCACGGTGTTGGGAGCCGGGGTCAGACCTCCGGCCGCTCCATCACCGCCTGCGCCGCCGTCGCCGCCATTGCCGGAGAAGCTCGTCACACCGGCCGCGCCGGCGGTGCCCGAGTTCGTGGCGAACACGAACGTGCCGGTGCCCGCGTTGCCGCCCGCGCCGCCGTTGCCGCCAACGCCGCCGGCTCCACCATCTCCGCCGTTGCCGCCATCGCCGCCGGGCGTGACGGCATCAGCGCCATCGGCACCCACCCCGCCATCACCGCCCGAGCCGCCATTGCCGCCCGCGCCGCCGTTGCCGCCGACGCCGAAGAACGCGCCACCATCGCCACCGTTGCCGCCCGCGAGTCCCGTGCCGCCCGAGCCGCCATTGCCGCCGTTGCCGCCATCCGCGCCCGGGCCGGATGGGGCTGCGCCCGCAGAGCCGTCCGTGCCGAACGCGCCGTCCAGGCCCGCGCCGCCGTTGCCACCGACGCCCACGAGCAGGCCGCCGTTGCCGCCATTGCCGCCCGCACCGCCGGCGCCGCCATCGCCGATCCAGCCGGCGTGGCCGCCGTTGCCGCCCACGCCACCGATGCCGCCGTTGCCGTAGATGATGCCGCCGTTGCCACCCGACTCACCGGGGGCCGTGCCGCTGGTGCCGTTGGCGAGGAGCTGCTGCCCGGAGACGGAGTTGATGCCGCCGGTCTGGGCCGTCGGCGGCGCCGTGACCCGCACCGCCTGGCCGAAGTCAGCCAGCGAGACCGTGATCGTGCCCAGGCCGAGGATGGCCACCTCGAACCGACTCAGGTAGCCCTGCTTGCTGAGCCACACCTCCACCGGAATCGCGTCGTTGCCGAACACGGGCGTGGTGGCGAGATCCGTCAGGTTCGCCAGCGGCAGGAGCGCCGCAAAGCTCGACTTGCCGATCGTCGCCTGATACCGCTGCCCGAACGAGTCGGTGCCCGCGAACTGCGAGCTGATCGGGAACTCCACCGCCCGGAGCGTGGCCTGCGGCGTCAGGCCCGCCACCAGGCTCGTGACGGCCACCGCGGCCGACGACGCCCCGCTCACCGACACCCAGGGCAGGCCCGTGGCGCCGAGCTGGGCCGCATCAACGTAGGTCGTGCCGCCGAGCTGCCGAAACTCGGTGACCTGCGTGGAGGAGATCGTCAGCGACGGCGAGGGAGCACCGTTTTCAACGGTTGCCGTGAGGCGCACCAGCCGCTGGGACGTGTCGAGCGAACCGGTCGAGCCGACCTCCAAGCCGTTGATGTCGAACGCCGTGGTGAACGAATAGCGGCCGAGTTGGCCGGCGCCCAGCGAGGCCAGGCCCACCGGGCTCATCTGCACGGCGAGGCCGGGGGCCGACGAGACGCCGGGCGTCAGGCCCCGCGCCGGAAACCACTTCCAGCGGCCGGCGCCGAGGTTCGCCACGTTGCCGCTGGAGTTGTTGGCGATCTGGTTCTCCGCCAGCCGCGAGCCATTCGACGCCCCGGTAGCGACCACACCCCAGCCGCCGTTGAAGATGATCGTGTTGCCGTTGGCCCCGGCTCCGCCGAGCGTGAGCCCCTGGGCGGCGGTCAGCGTGACGCCGTTGACCGTGTTCTGGGAGATGGTGTTGCCCACGATCTGCGTGCCGGTATACACGCCCGGATCCACCCGCAGGCCGCTGCCGTTGCCCGAGCTGGTCACGCCCGTGATGAGCGAGTTGCGCGACCCGCCCAGGAACTCAATCCCGGCCCGGGTGAAGGCCGTGATCGTTCGCACGACGGAACCCGACGGCGGGAGGAACACGACGCTGTTGACGTTCTTCCCGATCACCAGGCCACTCGTGCCCGGGGCCGAGGTCGTTCCGTCAAGGCGGAAGTCGTCGACGAAGGAGACGCCCGCCGCCCGTGCGAGGGTCACGCCCGGGAGCGGCTCGTTCGCGCCCACGGCGCCCAGGAACACGACCGGCCCGCCCGCCGAGACGGTCAGTCGGCCGTCACCGTCCACCGTCGAGGCGAACGTGATCACCTTGCCCGCGTTGACTGTGACGTCGCTCCCGAGCGTCACGCTACCGGCGAAGGTCTGCGAGCCCGCAGGGGAGGTGACGTTGGCCGAGAGCAGGATGCCGTGCTTCGTCGCCTGGCCCTGGGTCGTGAGGCTCACCGCACCGGCGCCCTTGGCCACCACCGGATTCGTGATCACGATCGTGTCGGCAGAGCCCGCCTTGGTGTCGATGGAGAGCCCCTGGCCGGCCAACCCCTTGGTCACGGCGGCCAGGTTCACGCCCCCGGGGCCGACCGTGACCAAGTCGGTGCCCGCGCCGCCCACCACGGAGATGCCGGCGAATTTGGCCACGGTGTTCAGGTTCACCGCGATCGTGTCGCTGGCGGGATTGATCGTGATCCCGGGAATCGGCGCTGCAGAAAAGAGCTTGCCGGCACTGGCGGCCGTAATCGACAGCACGCCCGCCTTGGAAGCGTAGGCCGTGCTCAGGTTGGTGATCGACGTGCCGACGGCGTCGAGCGTGAGCACCACCCGGTTGCCCACGAGGCTCACGAGGATGTCGTCGGCCGCGAGCATGGCCCGCAACTCGAGCCCCTCGACGCCCGGCTGCCAGCCCCGGCGAGCGGACTGATCAGCCTGCCGCCGCGAGGAAGCCCGACGCCGGCCGGAGGGCCGCCGCGAGGAACGCGTGGCCGTCGGCCTCAGGGAAGCGCCACGGCGAGTGCAATGGGAGAGCTTTCTGCGACGGCGGGAGGAGCGGGTGGCGGGAGTCGAACGGGCGAACAGAGACCGCAGCAGCGACGACATCGAGGACTCTCGGAGGGGCGTTCAGCCGTCGCGGGCCGTCGCGACGACAGGTCCATGCTCCGACCGAGGTTATCGTTGAAAACTAGTTCAGAGGCTCGCGCCGTGCAACAAAATGGCGGGCCATGTGGTGGTTGTCGGGCCATTTCGGGTCCCGAGGGGGCAATCCTGTCCGGCACGAGGGTTGCCGTCGCGTTCTGCGCTCGCCGGAAGCTCATAGAAGCCCTGCTCGCCTGGGGATGCAGGCCACAGTCCCGCCGGAGCCTTGCCAGCCGCCGGGAACTTTTTTTGGGGCGGGCATCTGCGCGCCGCGTCACCGCCGCCAGTTGCGGAAGGGCTCGTAGAGTCGCAGCGTGAACATCAGTTCGCTGGCCGAGAACTGGTTGGGCTCGGCGTTGGCCTGCGTGATCGTGTCGATGTGAAAGTAGCGGTAGCCCACGTCGAAGGTCAGGCGGTTGGAGATTTCCCAGAGCAGGCCGCCGCCGAACTGCCAGGCGAAACTGGCACCCGGATCAGCGTACGCCTTCTCCCCTTCGAACTGCTCGCCAAGGATGTAGCCGCCGGCACCGATGCCGCCGCCGCCGTAGATGCCGAACCGGTCGGTGAGCATGAAGTCCCGCCACGCGTTCTGCATCACCGACCAGTTGTTCGTGAGGATCGTGGTGTCACCGGGCACGGGGGTCGCCAGAAACTCGGCGTCGTAGGTGTCGCGGCCCATGCCCTCGACCTCCAGCCGCAGCCGACCATTCCGCCGCTCAAAGGCGACGCCGATGGCGCCGCCGGCGGCGAAGAGCGTGTCTTCGCTGAGCAGGGCCGATTCGGCCGGGCTGTTCACCTGGGCGAACGACGGGCCGATCATGCCCGAGATGTAGACCCGCCGGGGCGCGGTGCCGAGCCGCCGGGCCACGTCCTCCAGCGGCAGGTCGTCCCACACGCTCGCGGGCTTGGCGGCTTCGCGGCCGAAGGTGCTGAGATCGATCTCGGTGCCAGGCTCATCGGCCCGGGCAGCCGTGAGGCCCAACGCCGCCGCGGCAAACACGCCGCACAGGATCGACCGCACCATGTGAGCCTCCCTCCGTGGAGAATCCCCGCCTCCCAACCAGGGGAGGTTTCGTCCGTGCCGCGGCAACCGCCCCGGCCGGAGCCAATCGTGACGCAGCACCGGCACGACCCGCACGGTCAGGGGGCGGGCGACCCGTTCAACCCCGTGAAGTTCACAGGGGGCTCGGCCAGCGGGAGCCGGCTCGGCCGCGCGGGCCTACCGCCGCACGAGCGAGTGGAAGTCGGCGGTGAGCCGCTTGGTGACCGGGCCGGGAACGCCCGCGCCGATCTTGCGGCCGTCGATCTCGACCACCGGAATCACCTCGGCGGCCGTGCCCGTGAGGAAGCACTCGTCGGCCGTGTAGAGGTCGTGC